>CALDPI010000166.1 GCA_937912045.1 uncultured Clostridia bacterium | reverse complement strand
GACAGGACTTGAACCTGCGACCTCCGGGTTATGAGCCCGACGAGCTACCAACTGCTCTACCCCGCGATATGTGTGCCGCCCGATTGGGTGCTCTATTATTATAACACAAAATTTCCGTTTTGCAAGTCTTTTTTTATCTTTTTAAAATATGCCTTTTTCCGACCTTTTTTGCGTTGACAAACGGAACGCTTTTTCTTATAATATACCTGCGCGCACAAGCGCAAACATATGAAAAAACTGCCACCGGGTAGGGAAATGCTGACGGCATTCGCAGACGCATCGTTAGGTCTTAGAAGATGCGTTTTCGGATGCCTTGTTTTTTTGGAGGGACAGGATGAAGAGGAAAGGTCGATATTTCACGACGGCGGAAAAGATGCTTTGGAGCTTTTCGGTCTTGTTGGTATGCGTCGCGTTTTTTGCGTTTGATGGGGAAAATTATCTCTCGCTTTTCGCGTCGGTACTGGGCGTTACGTCGCTCATTTTCAGCGCAAAGGGCCACCCCGTAGGGCAGCTTTTAATGGTGCTTTTCAGCATAGCATACGGCATTATTGCATATTCTTTTGCATACTATGGTGAGATGCTGACATATCTTCTGATGACCGCCCCAATGGCGCTTTTTGCGCTGATTTCGTGGTGCAGACATCCGTATAAAAACAATAAAGCGCAGGTTGAGGTTGGCAGGCTGAAAAAGGGAGAGCCTTTGTTTCTCTCAGTTTTAGCGGCGGCGGTCACGGTGATTTTTTATTTTGTGCTCGCGCATTTTAATACGGCAAATTTGCTTCCCAGCACCCTGTCCGTGACGACCAGCTTTGTGGCGGTTTATCTTACCTTCAGGCGCAGTCCCTATTATGCGCTGGCATATGCTTCAAACGACCTTGTTTTAATCGTACTCTGGGTTATGGCATCGTTTGAGAGCCTTTCTTATATTTCCGTGACGGTTTGCTTTGCGGTGTTTTTTGTTAACGATTTATACGGCTTTGTCTGCTGGCGGCAGATGAAAAAAGCGCAGAAAAACGGATAGATGTTGCCTTTTCAGCGTTCACGATGTATAATGGTTTCGTTGATTTTTTAGTCATAAATGCACTTTTGGAGGGCTTTTGGCAAATGGACTTTATGTTTTTCTTTAACAGTATTTTTCTCGGCGTCGGACTTGCTATGGACGCCTTTTCGGTGTCGCTTGCCAACGGCCTGCACGAGCCGTTTATGAAGAAGCGCAGAATGTCGCTTGTGGCAGGCATCTTTGCCGCGTTTCAGATTTTAATGCCGCTTTTGGGCTGGCTCTGTGTTTCTACCATCGCCGATATTTTCAGCGCGTTTCAAAAATTCATTCCCTGGATTGCGCTTGTTCTGCTCTCATACATAGGCGGAAAAATGCTTTACGACGGCATTAAAGGCGAGGAAGAGGAAGAATCATCTGCGGTGGGCCTTTCGGCTTTGCTGATGCAGGGGGTCGCCACCTCGATTGATGCGCTTTCGGTCGGCTTTACCATTGCAGATTACAGCGCGGTAGAGGCGCTTTTGGCCTGCCTGCTTATCGGCGCGGTCACGTTTTTAATCTGCTTTGCCGACATTGAAATCGGCAAGCGCGCAGGCACCGCCCTTGCAGGAAAGGCAGGCATTTTCGGCGGCGCAATCTTAATTCTTATAGGACTTGAGATTTTTATAACGGGAATTATGAAATAACGAAACAGTTTCGCGGGTAAAGCACTTGAAGGGTGTTTTGCCCGCGTGTTATAATTGGGCAAAACAAACGGAGGCGAACACAGTGAAGGACTATAATATACTCGATTTCGGCGCGCGAATGTGCGACCGACTCCAGACCGCAGAAATACAGGCGGCAATCGATGCGGCGTTTTTGGACGGCGGCGGCAGAGTGACTGTCCCGTGCGGCGTCTTCCACACGGGCTGCATCCGTCTGCGTTCCAACGTGACGCTTTATCTTGAGAGTGGTGCATATTTAAAGGGCAGCTGTAACCCCGATGATTATGAGGACTATTTAAACGATGCGCTCGAGCCGATTGATATTCACAAGTATGATGAGGTTAGCGTGAATGGTAAGGCTTCAACACTTCCGTACAGCCATTGGTGCAACGCGGTCATTCGTATTGTTGATGCGGAAAACGTTTCAATATTTGGCGAAAAAGGCTCGTATATAGACGGTGTAAACTGCTACGACCCGACGGGCGAAGAGAAATACCGCGGACCGCACGGAATTTGCGCTTGGTACTGTAAAAATCTGAAGCTTGAGGGCTATACGTTTGTGAATTGCGGCAACTGGAATCACGCAATTTTTCGCTCGCAAGACATTAAAATACGAAACGTTACTGTTCTTGGCGGTCACGATGGAATCGACCTTCGCACCTGTGATAACACGCTGATTGAGGACTGCACGATATATTCGAGTGACGACTGCATAGCGGGCTTTGACAACCACGACGTTGTCATAAGGGGCTGCACGTTCAACACCTCCTGCAGCGTTTTCCGTTTTGGCGGAAACGGCGTGCTTATTGAAAACTGCAAAGCAGAGGGGCCGGGCAGATACGGACACAGATGGGCAATGCCCGACGAGCACAAAAGGCTCCGACTTCCGTCTGACAAAAACTGCCGCTACAACACGCTTAACGTTTTTCAGTATTATTGCGATTTTCGTGCAAAAATCCGCAAGACACCGGGTGATATTTTAATCAGAAATTGTAATTTTGACACCTGTGACCGACTTTTTGCGCTCGAGTTTGACGGCGAGCACGTTTGGTGCTGCAACCGCTCGCTTTCTTCAATAAATTTTGAAGACTGCAAGGTAAACGCCGTCAGCGAGCCGATTTTAATATGTGGTGACGAGGACGAGCCGCTTTCCATAACGCTCAAAAACGTTGAAATCACCGCACGTGAGGACTGTGAGGATATAGCGTTCCTGGAGGCGCTGGGATTTGAGAAAATCACGCTTGACGGCGTCTGCGTTAAAGGCTTTAACGACCCTCAGCTTATCTTCCATTCCGCAGGAAAAACGGAGATTAAAAACTGTAAAGGACTGTAATTTCATAAAAATACCAAACGCCCACCGACGTAAAGGTGGGCGTTTTTGTGTGCTTTTTACAAAAGCTCGTTGACAGACAAAGACTAAAGTGATACAATGTTTTTGTATGTGATAATATGTATATATTGTATATAATAAAATTTACCAATTTTTCGTTAGGAAGTGCGAAGATGAGATTTTCAAAACGCATTTGTCTTTCCACCCCCACAATGCACGGGGAGGAAATGCAGTTTGTACAAGAGGCGTTTGATAAAAACTGGATAGCACCGCTCGGGTTTAATTGCGACGGGTTTGAAGAAGAAATGTCTTCCTACCTCGGCGACGGCAAAGCGGATAAATACCACTGCCTCGCGCTTGCGTCGGGAACGGCGGCCATTCATCTTGCAGTAAAGCTCGCGGGCGTAAAACAGGGGGACACGGTGTTCTGTTCTGACACCACCTTTGCCGCAACGGTAAATCCCATATCGTACGAGGGTGCAAAGCAGGTTTTTATCGATTCGGAGTATGAAACCTGGAATATGGACCCCGCAGCGCTCGAAAAGGCTTTCGAAAAGTATCCTGATACTAAGGTTGTGGCGCTGGCACACCTTTATGGTACCCCTGCAAAAATGGACGAGCTTTTGGCTGTCTGTAAAAAATACGGTGCCGTACTTGTTGAGGATGCGGCAGAGGCGCTTTCGGCTACATATAAGGGCATCAAATGCGGAACGTTTGGCACCTACAACATTGTCAGCTTTAACGGAAACAAAATAATTACGTCCTCGGGCGGCGGAATGCTCATAACAGAGGAAAAGGCCGCAAGGGATAAGGCGCTTTTTTGGGCAACGCAGGCGCGCGAAGCTGCACCCTGGTACCAGCACGAAGAAATCGGCTACAATTACCGAATGTCAAACGTCGTTGCCGGCATCGGCCGCGGCCAGCTTCTTCACCTTGAGGAACACAGAGAGCTGAAGAAAGCGATTTACAACCGATACAAAGAGGGGTTAAAGGATCTTCCGATAAAAATGAATCCGTTTTTGGCAGAATCTGAACCAAACTTCTGGCTTTCCTGTATGCTGATTGATAAGGGCGTGGACGTTTCGCCGATGGATATTATAAAGCGTCTGGACGAGGCAAACGTTGAGGCGCGTCCGATTTGGAAGCCGATGCATATGCAGCCCGTGTTCAAGGGCCACGATTTCATAAGTGCGAAAGACACCCCGGTGGGAGAGGATATCTTCAGCCGCGGACTCTGCCTGCCGAGTGACATAAAGATGACAAAGGAAGAACAGGATTTTGTTATCGAGGTCATTAAAAGTATGTTTTGAGGAGTTACATAAATGTACGCTAAATACGTAAAGCGTCCGCTTGATTTTTTTCTGTCCCTTTGTGCGCTTACGGTGCTGTCGCCCGTGCTTTTGGTGCTCACGGCGCTGGGGGCTGTGATGATGAAGGGCAATCCGTTTTTTACACAGCTGCGCCCGGGCAAGAACGAAAAGATTTTCAAGCTTATCAAGTTTCGCACAATGACCTGTGAAAAGGACAAAAACGGAGAGCTGCTGCCCGACGAAAAGCGGCTTACGAAATACGGCAAGTTCCTGCGTTCAACATCCCTCGACGAACTGCCTGAACTCATCAATATCCTAAAAGGCGACATGGCGGTGGTGGGACCGCGACCATTATCGGTTTTATATTTAGATTATTATACTAATGAAGAACGCCATCGACACGATATTAGACCTGGGCTTACAGGGCTTGCGCAGATTAACGGAAGAAATGCTATTAGTTGGGAAAGCAAGTTTAGATATGACATCACATATATTCGCACCATTACATTTATGCTTGATGTGAAAATAATTTTTTTGACATTTATCAAGATCTTCAAACGTGAGGGTATAGGTCAAGGGGTTGAGGCACCAGTAAGTCTTCATATACAAAGAGCTGCGAAGAATGAAACAATAGTAGTGGCGGGCACTGCAAACGACAAAACACATACGGAAAATATTATATGATGGAACTTAATGGAAAAAATATTTTTAGAGGGAGAGTTTTATGAATATAATTGGTGAAAAAATAGTATTAAGAGCGTTAGAGGCTGAAGATAATGCGATGCTTCTCGATGTTATAAATGACCCGGAAATTGAACTGATGTTGGGTGGAAGGTCTTTTCCTGTCTCTCAGCACGGTCAAAACAGGTGGTTCGAAAGTCAAGTTCCGACAGATACGGTTTTGCGTTGTGCAATTTCTGCTAAAGAGGCTGTTGATAATGCATTAGGAACTATTATCCTTTCAGATATTGATTATGTTAACGGAGTGGCGCAAGTGCATATTAAACTTTCTTCAAGCGCACAAGGCAAAGGATATGGGAAAGATGCAATAAATACTTTGGTACGATATGCTTTTAATGAACTTCGTTTGAATTGCATATTTGCAAGTATTCTTTCCTATAATAAACCGTCAATAAAATTGTTCGAACGATGCGGCTTTAACTATGAGGGAACGTTGAAAAGTCGTGTTTTCAAGGGCGGTTCCTATAGAGATATAATGATGTATTCTATTTTGAAAAAAGATGAAGAGATTTAATAGAGAAATCGGCAGCGAATTTTGGGATGTTCCTGTTTGTGATAATTTCAATACACTTTTCCCCGAAAATACTAAATGGTATCTTTCGGGTAGAAGTGCCCTAATGGCTATTATTAAAGATATAAAAAAAAGGACACATTTTTATAGCGTTGCATTGCCATCGTGGTGCTGTGCCTCTATGATTTTGCCGTTTTTGCTTGAAAATATAGATGTTAAATTTTATTCTGTTTTTTTTGAAGACGGCGAACTCAAATATGATTTTTCTAATGTTCATAATTGTGATGCAATTCTTATAATGGATTATTTTGGCTATATAAGAAAAATCGAGCATTGGTTTAAGGGCATAGTAATTAACGATATCACCCACAGTGTGTTTTGTCCGAACATATATAATGCAGATTATACCTTTGGTAGTTTAAGAAAATGGGCAGGTTTTTTCACAGGCGGTTTTGCTTACACAAAAGATAACAGGCCACTTGAAATAAACCAAAACCCGGGCGATGCAGAATATATTTCTCTTCGTCAGCTCGCAATGGATAAAAAATCTGCTTTCATAAATGGCAAAACCGACTCTAAACAATATTTGTCAGACTTTTTGTTGGCTGAAAGCATTTTAGATGAGTATCTTTGTGGAGAGGCGGATAGTTTTGATGTTTTGCGAGCAAAAAAAATGGATATTTCCTTAATTAAGTTAAGACGCAGGGAAAATGCAACAGTTTTATTAAAGAGTTTATCTCAGTTTGCTATGTTTCCGCAATTTGTAGAAGACGATTGTCCATTATTTGTGCCTCTGCTTATTCCGGATGGTAGGCGCGATGCTTTAAGAAAACATCTTATAGAAAAAAACATATATTGTCCTGTTCATTGGCCTGTATCAGAGGTTCACCAGTTGGATTCTAAAACCAGAAAACTATATGAGCAAGAAATTAGTATAGTTTGTGATCAGCGGTATAATGTTTTAGATATGGAATATATTTGTGCTGAAATTAAAGAGTTTTTAGGTTGTGATAAATAGATGCTTACGGTTTATACGCTTGATAATAAAACTGCGTGGGACAACGCGGTTTCCGCCTTTGCAAACTATGATGTTTATTATTTAAGCGGCTATGTATCGGCCTTTAAAATACACGGCGATGGTAATCCGTTATTATTCTATTATGATGACGGCGAACTTAAGGGTATTAACGTTGTTGTGAAGCGTGATATAGCAGATTGCAGTTATTTTAAGGACGTTTTACCTAAAGGTGTGTTTTTTGATTTTTCAACTCCTTATGGATACGGGGGTTGGCTACTTCAGGGGAATATTCAAAACAAGGGAAATCTTTTTTCAGAATATGAAAATTGGTGCAAGAAAAACAACATAATAAGTGAAATTGTACGTTTCCATCCGGTACTTGGGAATTCAGTGTTTTCAGAAAATCATTATGAAATAATACCGCTCGGAAATACGATTTGTTTGGATATTTCGTCAGAAGAGGTTGTTTGGGCAAACATATCAAGCAAAAATCGAAACGTTATCAGAAAAGCCGAAAAATCGGGGGTTGAAATACATATAGCCAATACGCCCAAGATTTATGAAAAATTCACGGAAATTTATAATATTACTATGGAGCACGACAATGCTGATAAATATTATTTTTTCGGCAAAGATTTTTATGATAGTATTCGTTGTGACTTATCTCAAAATTCGTGGGTTTTTTATGCCACAAAAGACGATGAGATTATAGCAGCATCTATAATGATAGCGGCAAATGGTAAACTGAATTATCATTTGTCGGGTTCGCTCTATGAGTATCGTTCCTTTGCGCCAAGCAATTTGTTACTGTATAAGGCTGCTTTGTGGGGCTGTGAAAACGGGCTTAAAACTTTTCATCTCGGCGGCGGAGTAGGTTCTGGGGAAGATAGTCTGTTCAAATTCAAGAAATCATTTTACCGTAAAGACGATTTAACCCGATTTTCAATCGGCAAA
Organism: uncultured Clostridia bacterium; assembly: GCA_937912045.1. GTDB lineage: Bacteria > Bacillota > Clostridia > Oscillospirales > Acutalibacteraceae > SIG589. The sequence goes on along the minus strand of CALDPI010000166.1, from coordinate 1,859 downwards.
AAAGTATTTATAAAAGAACAATATGATAAACTTGTAAAAATGCACGGGGAAACGGATAGCAACTTTTTCCCGAAGTATAGAGCGCAGTAAGGACTGGGAATACATGAATAAAACGATTCTTATTTTGGCTAATAATGCAATGGGTTTGTATAAATTTAGAAAGGAATTGCTTGAATCACTTATAAACAATGGTTATACGGTGTTTTGTTCTTTGCCATTTGACAAAAATATTCAAAATATTTTTGATATTGGTTGTATTTGTATTGATACAAAAATTTCTCGGCATGGGACGAATCCTTTCGAGGACTTGAAATTGCTTTTAACCTACGTAAAACTTATCAAAAGAACAAAACCTACTGCAGTTTTAACATACACAATAAAGCCTAATGTTTATGGCGGACTTGCGTGTCAGCTCACCAGAACACCATATATGGCAAATGTTACTGGCCTAGGTACTGCGATACAGAGCGTCAGTATGACACAAAAGTTGGTTTTAATGCTATATAAATTAGGGCTAAAAAGAGCTAAAAAGATTTTTTTTCAAAACAAAGAAAATCAAGATTTCATGATAAATAATCATATAGTAACAGGGTTTAGTGAGTTGTTGCCGGGTTCAGGCGTGAATTTAGAAGAACATTGTTATGAAGAATATCCTAAAAACGAAGACAATATAGTGTTGCTTACTATCGGAAGAATAATGCGAGATAAGGGTACGGGGGAAATTTTGCAGGCTGCAGAAACAATAAAATCTGAGTATCCCAATGTTATATTCTGCTTTATAGGTTCACAAGATGAAAATTATCAAGAACAAATAGAATGTGCAACAAATGCCGGAACGGTCGAATATCTGGGTAGCCAACCCAATGTGCACGCTTTTATTGCAAAAAGTCACGCAACATTACATGCCTCGTATCACGAGGGCATGGCAAATGTATTGTTGGAAACAGCAGCAAGTGGCCGACCTATTATTGCTACCGATGTGTCTGGATGTAAAGAAACATATGATGATGGCATTTCAGGCATATCGTTTAAGCCTAGAAATGTTGATGACACAATAAGGGCAATAAAAGAATTTTTAACGTTATCTAACCAAGAACGGGAACAAATGGGTAAACGTGGTCGAGAAAAAATGGAAAAAGAATTTGACAGAAATATTGTTGTAGAAGCGTATATGAACGCTCTTTCAGAGATAGAAAAAGCCAAAGGAGTTGCTAAAAATGTCACTTTATGAAAAAATTATTGAAAGAAAAGAAAAAATATCTTTAGTTGGTCTTGGCTATGTTGGTATGCCAATTGCTGTTGCGTTTGCAAAAAAGGTAGATGTAATCGGTTTTGACCTTAACGCTAAAAAGATAGAACTTTACAAGTCGGGCATCGACCCAACAAACGAAGTCGGCGATGATGTTATTTCAAAAACTACAGTTGATTTCACAGCTGATGCTACTCGCTTAAAAGAAGCAAAGTTCCACATTGTTGCTGTTCCCACACCCGTTAACGACGACCATACTCCCGACCTTACACCTGTTGAGGGTGCAAGTCGTATAGTAGGACAAAACTTAACAAAGGGAAGCATAGTCGTTTATGAGTCTACCGTTTATCCGGGCGTTACAGAGGATGTTTGCGTTCCAATTCTTGAAAAAGAATCAGGTCTTAAGTGCGGCGTTGACTTTAAGGTGGGTTATTCTCCTGAAAGAATTAATCCTGGTGACAAGGTGCATAGGTTAGAAACTATTGTAAAAATTGTTTCAGGTATGGATGATGAATCGTTGGACGAAATTGCCAAGGTATATGAGTTGGTAGTGGAAGCAGGTGTTCATAGAGCAGAATCTATTAAGGTTGCAGAGGCTGCAAAGGTTATA
>CALDPI010000165.1 GCA_937912045.1 uncultured Clostridia bacterium | reverse complement strand
TTTCATTCGGCAGGTCTACACCAGCAATACGCGCCATTTATCAATACACCTCCACTTGTATATAGCGCAGGTTAACCCTGGCGCTGCTTGTGCTTGGGATTCTCACAGATTACCATGATTTTTCCCTTGCGCTTAATAACTTTGCACTTTTCGCACATCTTTTTAACAGAAGGTCTGACTTTCATTTGGATTTTACCTCCTTATAATTTGCGACTACTTGGAACGCCATGTTATGCGTCCGCGTGTCAAATCATACGGCGACATCTCAACCGTTACCTTATCACCAGGGAGAATGCGTATAAAGTTCATACGCAGCTTTCCTGAAATGTGAGCAAGGATGATATGGCCGCTTTGAATTTCTACCTTGAACATTGCATTTGGCATTGCTTCAACAACTGTTCCTTCAAGCTCTATCATATCTTCTTTTGACATATGAGTTCCTCCCGGAAATTAACTTCGGCACGCAATTTTGCAAGTGCCGCTCTGAGCGCTTTGTTTGAATTAATACAGTCACGCCCAAGCTCATAATTTGTGAACGCAATATGCTTTGGATTTTTAAGCTTCGGCCTTTCAATAGGTCTTTCTTTGCCGTCAGCGATTAACAATCCCTTTTCGGTTTCTGACAGAAGGGCCATAAGCTTTCCTTTATCGCGTCCTGCCTTTGAATATACCACACGTAACGTCATAACATCACCTACGGTGCAACCGTCATAATTTTCGGTCCGTCCTCGGTTATTACGACCGTGTGTTCGAAGTGAGCAGACAAACTTCCGTCCGCTGTGACGGTGGTCCAGCCGTCCTTTAGAACCTTGACCTGATAATCACCCATATTTACCATTGGCTCGATTGCCAAGGTCATTCCGGGCATCAGGCGGATACCGTGTCCGGCTTTGCCGAAATTCGGTACCTCGGGTTCCTCGTGAAGCTTGGTTCCAACACCGTGTCCGACAAACTGTCTGACAACGGAAAATCCGTTTGCCTCAACATACGACTGAACCGCGTGGGAGATATCCCCGATTCTGCCGCCCGCACGTGCCGCGTTTATTCCTTCATAGAGACTTTCGCGCGTTACGTCCATCAGCCGCTTTGCTTCGGGTGAAACGTCACCCACTGCAAAAGTGGCGGCATTGTCGCCGTGATATCCCTCAAACATCGCACCAAGGTCGACGCTTACGATATCGCCTTCCTTGAGGATGCGCTTTCCAGAGGGTATGCCGTGAATTACTTCGTTGTTGATTGATATGCATGCTGTGGCCGGATAGCCTTGGTAGTTTTTGAAGTTTGGAACGGCGCCCATACTTCTTATATACTCCTCGGCCAATCGGTCGAGCTCGGCGGTTGAGACGCCGGGCTCCACAGCCTTGGCAACTGTTTGCAGTGCTCCTGCCGAGATTGCGCAGGCCTGTTTCATAATGGCCAGCTCACGACTTGTTTTGAGCACTATCATATTTATATCTCCAGTGCAGCGAAGACGGCGGCGGTCGTATCAGCGACCTCCTCACAGCCCTCTACTGAACGAAGTTTGCCCTTTGCAGCGTAGTAAGCCTTGAGCGGCTCGGTCTGTTCTGCATAGACCTTAAGTCTGTCAAGAACAATCTCGGGTGCGTCGTCCTTACGAAGAACGAGCTTTGCACCGCAACCGTCGCAGATACCTTCTACCTTGGGCTTCTTATACTCAATGTGGTAGGTATTACCGCAATCAAGGCACACGCGACGTCCCGACATACGAGCAACAATTTTCTCGTTCGGAACCTCGATTGAAAGTGCTGTGTCAATATCACAGCCCATACTGTCGAGTGCTTCTGCCTGCGGAATGGTACGGGGGAAGCCGTCAAGGATGAAGCCGTTCTGGCAATCATCTGCTGTCAGGCGCTCGTTTATGATGCCGATTACGACATCGTCCGGTACCAACTTACCTGCATCAACATAAGACTTTGCTTTAACTCCCATTTCGGTTCCGTTCTTCATTGCTTCGCGGATGATATTTCCTGTGGAAATAACCGGAATGGAAAGCTTAGCACTAATTTTTTCTGCCTGCGTGCCTTTGCCGGCACCAGGTGCTCCTAAAAGGATAAGCTTCATATCATTTCTCCTTAATCAAGGAATCCCTTGTAGTGTCTCATCATCATCTGTGACTCAAGATTCTGAACAGTATCAAGAGCAACACCTACGAGAATGAGGGTCGAGGTTCCTCCAAGTGACACCGATATTCCTCCGACCGAGCCAATAATAATCGGGAGGATTGCAATTACACCAAGGAAGATTGCACCCATCAGGGTTATTCTTGACAAAATCTTGGAAATAAAATCAGATGTCGGCTTGCCGGGACGGATGCCCGGGATTGCGCCGCTGTTCTTGCGGAGGTTGTTTGCCATTTCAACAGGGTTATACTGAATGGTTACATAGAAATATGCAAACGCAATTATCAGTATAAGATAAAGAACGGCATAGAAAACGCCCTGAACGCTGAACAGTGTAAGGAATTTATACCAGGTTGAGTTTGTATTCTTAACGAATGACAAAATCATTGTGGGAAGCATCAGGATTGAGCTGGCGAAGATGATGGGCATAACACCGGACATATTAACCTTAATCGGAATATGAGTGCTCTGTCCGCCGTACATCTTGCGGCCAACAACGCGCTTTGCGTACTGAACGGGAATTCTTCTCTCAGCGTTATCCATCCATACGATATAAGCTACCATAAGGATGAGAACGATGGTTACGAAGGGAACAAGGAAATAATAAGGTGTGCCCCTGACAATGTAACCGTTCTGAGGTCCCCACAGTGAAGTGATGAGAGTGGGGATACGGGAAACGATACCTGCGAAAAGGATGATCGAGATACCGTTGCCGATGCCTTTTTCGTTAATTCTTTCACCGAGCCACATAATGATGGCTGTACCTGCTGTGAAGCAGAGAATGATAACGACGGCCTGGAAGAAAGCCCAGAAGCCTGTGAAGGCAGCGCCTGCATCGTTGGTTGAGAGATATCCGCCGCTTCTGAGATAGAAGTAGTAAGCGGTACTCTGAAGAAGACCGAGAGCGATAGTAAC
>CALDPI010000164.1 GCA_937912045.1 uncultured Clostridia bacterium | reverse complement strand
TATTGTTCGCCCTGAAATAATTGTCAAGCTTCATACCCGTATCCATCGAATCGTTACCGCCGATATAGAAAAACGCAGAGATATCGTGCGCACGCATATTTTTTACTATGGTTTCATAAACCGATGAATCCTTTGTGAGCTCGGGCAATTTATACCTGCACGAGCCGAGCACGGTGGACGGGGTCTGTCTGATAAGCTCGATATCCTCGTCTGTGGCTATTATATCGCCAAGCTTTATAAGGTCGTTATTTATCAGTCCTTCAATTCCGTTAATCGAGCCATAAACCGTATCGATTCCGTATTTTACGGCGTGGCGAAAAACACCAAGAAGCGATGCGTTTATGGCGGCGGTCGGTCCGCCTGACTGTGCGACAACAATGTTCATATTAGTTCTCCTTATCGGTTTATTTTTCCTCTTTTTTTATTTTACCATAAAACCCACAAAAAACAAGGGAATAAAGCAAAAAACCGACCGTTAGGCCGGTTTTCCTTTATGCGTTTTCACTTTCGCCCTCGGGAAGCGCCTTTGCAAGACCTGCCGCGTCGGTAACGGGAAGAGAAAATACAATGCCCTGCGCCTTTTGCTGCATGCCCATCTGCTGATACAGCGCGTGAAGAACGTTATCGCGGATTTCCTTTTCCACCACCAGCATCAGAATTCCCTTGTCGGCGTGGATGGTGATTCCGAAAAACGCCGCCTCTTCCTCTCTTGCCACACCGCCCGAGTCAAACGCCATCGGCAATAAATCAATGTTTTCGCTGATTGAAAGCAGAAGTGCCAAGGAAAAGAGAGAAAATTTTACAGTATATTAACTTATCCCATTAAAACAAACCCCCGTATATAAATACGAGGGTTTTAGGTTGTTACGAACTATTTGAATTCGGTCTTAGTGTTAGTTGCTTTCATCCTTAGTCTGTTTTTTTAGAACTTTTTAAAACAATCAATCCAACAACCAATATCAAAGGGAACGCCGTGGCCACGAGCAATCCTGTTTTAAGGTCGCCGCCCATCATTTCAGAAATGCTACCCACCATAGTGGGACTTACCGTTGCGCCCAAATCTCCTGCCAACGCCAAAAAAGCAAACATTGCCGTTCCCCCTTTGGGGCATTTCTGCGACGATATACAGATAGAGCCGGGCCACATAATGCCAACGGCTAAACCGCAAAGTGCGCAGCCTGCGAGTCCAATAAGAGGAATTTTTGATAACGAAGCCAGCAAATAACAACCGGTACACATAGCTCCGCAAACGAGCATCACCTTGGTCAAATCAAGCTTTTCGCTGAACTTTCCATACAGCACACGGGTTATGCCCATAAACATTGCAAAAAGGCAGGGGCCTGCCAAATCGCCAATCGTTTTAGACACGCCGATAGCAGATTCCGTAAAGGCCGATGTCCATTGAGTCATGGTTGCTTCCGATGCACCTGAGCACACCATAAGCAGTATCATCAACCAAAAAACAGGGGTTTTGAGCAGACCGACAACACCCATGCTCTTGCCATCCTCGACCAATCGTTCAATAGGACAGCTAATAAAGTTGAAGGTGTTATATAACGGCACCAGCGCCCAAATGAAGGTAAGTATCTTCCAATGCTCTATGCCAAACACCGCAAAAAACAGCGTGGAGCCCAAAATGACGCCCATTGCGCCCCAACAATAGAAGGAATGCAACAAACTCATCATTCCGTCCTTATTTTCAAACGGACAGGCTTCAACAATAGGACTTACCAAAACCTCAATAAGACCGCTGCCAATGGCATAAAGCACGACCGAAAACAAAATCCCTATAAACGGAGAGGGGAATAGCTCAGGCAAAACCGCCATCAAAATAAGCCCCACCGAAGACAACACCTGTGACGCTACAACGCAGGTGCGATATCCGATTTTGTCAGCATATTTGGTGGCTGCAAGGTCAACAAGCAGCTGTGTTAAATAAAATACCATTGGAATCAAGGCAATCTTATCAAGTGAAATTCCATATGTACCTTTGAAGGTTAAAAACAGCAGCGGTGTGAAGTTTGCAGATATGGACTGTGTAACAAAGCCGAGATAACAGGCTATTAGTGTTTTTTTATAATTCTTTTGTTTTGTCATGGTGAGTCCCCCCTGCGCTTAAGGTAATAAAGGGTGATGGGCACAAAAAGCCGTAAGTTCAGCTATAAATATACAGACAGCTTACAGGTCAATCCATTCACCGCGTGTGGGGTTAATAAACACACCGTCGGGAACAAGGCGCAAAAATTTGTCCTTGAATTCCTCAATCACTTCGGGTGCACAGATGCTCGGGAAATCCATATGATGCGGTATTAGCACCTTACATCCAATAGCGGCGGCAAATTCCGCCTTCTTTTGTATAGACGCGCTATCGCCCGAACGCTGAATTATGGCAATATCGGGTTTGAGCGTCTTGCAGATATTTTTCTGTTCGGGAGTGGGGTCGTTGCCCCATATCAATATGGTTTTTCCGTTCGGCAGAGTTAATAAATAATTGCGGTATTCCATACTGCCGATTCCCTGCATTTCGTTAACCTGCTCATCCTCCTTGCAAAAGCGATACGTTGCTATGTGCGCGCATTGGTCGTTAAAGCCTTTATTTTGGTCGGTATGGCGACCGTATAAAGCGCGAATCTTGATTGTATCGAAATCCAACTCGGTATCGGGATACATCGGATAAATGCGTGTCGGCGTGTAATTAAGCCACTTCGCCAACGGCATGGCAGTTTGGTCTCCGCAAAGTAAAAGAGGATTATATTTCTTAACAAGTTTTGGAATATCTGTGATATGGTCAAAATGTGCGTGAGTCAGGCACAAAATATCACACCTCTCAATCGCCTCCCACGTTAAATCCGTGCTATCGCAATCGGTAACAAAAGGGTCGAATACGACAGTCACGCCGTCGCAGCGTATCTCAAAGCAAGACACCGCCAACCATTTAATTGAAACTCCAAACTTATTACTCATAGTATCTTCTCCTTATATGTTTTAGCGTGTTTATTATAACGTGTTATGCAGTTAAGCGCAACAAACCGATTAAAAGTAATTATAAAGCGTTACAAACAACGGCATGGTAATTACGCAAATGATAGTGGTTAAGATATTTATCGAGGTCGCATATTCAGTATCATCATCATTTAATTGCGCGAATTGAATAACAGTTGCGGCGGAGGGGGTGATTGCTGCCAAAAACGTTATAAGTAATATTTTTTCACTGTTTGCAACCGGTATAAAAGACAACAGTTTTAGAACAAACATTACGATTACAGGATAAATTACCAGTCTGACGAGAGAAACCCAATAGATTCTTTTCTTCGATAAAATCTTTTTGAAGTTAATATTGGCAGCAAGAATACCCGCTATTAACATTCCGACGGTTCCTAACATATCTCCCAACGGCGATGCTATATCTTTCAAAAATACGGGTAATCTTAAGCCAAAAAGCATCATTATAACGCCGATTGCAATGGCTATAATGTTGACGTTTAACAGAATTTTTTTATAATTGAATTTTTCGCTTGAAGAAAAAAGACGTAATCCGTGGCTCCAAAGGAAAAACAACTGCACCGATAAAAACGCGATGGAAAACACTACCCATTCGCCTCCAAGAACGTAAGAAACTATTGGAACGATAAGATTTCCGGCATTAGAATACATTACGGATGCCCTTTCAACCGCATTTTTACAAATGTATTTGCCGTATAATATATCCAACAAATATAAAACTATGTGAACCACAATAGCCGCCAAAAAGGCCAGCAGCAATCCGCTTTTAATTGTTTTTTGTTGCTCAAAATCAAAGGCGTTAAGAATTGCGGCGGGCATTAAAAGATATAATGATATTTTTGATAATACGGAAGTGTCGCTTTGTTTGACGATTTTTAGCTTGCCGATAACAAATCCTATTATCATAAAACAAAATAGCTGAAGAATTTTATAAATTAACAATTTTGATATCATTTTTATCACCACGAAAGCAAAATTATCGGTGTGTTGATTATAGCAAAAACTATAAGCTAAATCAACTATTCATCATTAATCAGCGCAAATGGCATTTGTAAAAATTAGTGGACGGATACTCTGGTCTCTTGATTTTTCGACCGTTCCGAACGGTTGCGAAAAATCTGCTGTGCTCGAGACTCGGGCAGACCTCGAAGGTTTTCGCGCCTTTGAGGCTGCTTCGACGAACTATGTTTCTCGCCGAGCGTCCCCTCAGCCAAAAATTAAAAGAGCACCAACCTATCGGTGGTACTCTTCTAATTTGGTGGGAGAGGACGGATTCGAACCATCGAAGCGATTACGCAGCAGATTTACAGTCTGTCCCCTTTGGCCACTCGGGAACTCTCCCATATTAAATATTAAAAACTGGAGCTGGTGGACGGACGCAGCCTTTATAAAAAGTCTGCCGTGCTTGCGGCACAGCCGCTGCACACTTCGCGTCTAAAAACATCACACTGTGATGTTTTCTTTACGCCGCTCACCCTCTCAGGCTTCGAGTCCTAATTTTGCACTCGAAAAAAACTGGAGCTGGTGGACGGACTCGAACCCCCGACCTGCTGATTACAAATCAGCTGCTC
>CALDPI010000163.1 GCA_937912045.1 uncultured Clostridia bacterium | reverse complement strand
GAAGGAGAGGTCGTTGCAAAGGGACCTAACGTGATGCTCGGATATTACAAGGATCCTAAGCGCACCAAGAGCGTGTTCACAGAGGACGGATGGTTCCGTACCAGCGACATCGCGGTTCAGGATGAGAAGGGACGCTTCTACATCAAGGGACGCAACAGCAACATGATCCTCGGACCTTCAGGAGAAAACATCTATCCCGAGGAGATCGAAAACGTCATAAACAATGTCGAGGGAGTAAGCGAATCCATCGTCGTAGAACGCGACGGACGCCTTGTGGCACTCGTGCAGCCTGACTTCGTGGAATGGGACAGCGAGAGCGAGGACAAACTCTACGAAAAGCTTGACGCATGGAAGGCAAAGGTACTCAAGGTTGTCAACAAGAACGTCAACAAGTCTTCACAGGTAAGCTCCGTGGAAGTCATGAAGGAACCGTTTGAAAAGACTGCCACACAGAAGATCAGACGCTTCAAATACAAGGACTCAGCACCTACCGTAGAAGAGGAAAAGAAAGAGAATTAAAACTTTTTTTCAAGAAAACACGGTTTTTACACCAAATTTGTATAGGACGTTTCATACACCTTAAAATTAGTGGTTATGAAACGTCTTTATTTTATTTATGGAGCCTCGGCTCTGGCTGCCGTACTGATGGCAGCGCAAGTCAGTGTAAATGCCCAGGAGAACGGCAACAGAGATGAATTCGGAAACATCGTACGCGGTCCGTATGAGACAAACAGCTTCGGTGACAACTGGTTCGTCGGAGTCGGGGGCGGCATAAACATGCTTCTCGACGAAGGATATGATGTCAAGGTGGGACCTAGTCTGGATGTGAATTTCGGCAAATGGTTCACCCCTGCCGTCGGTATGAGAGCAGGTTATCAAGGTCTGAAGTTCGATTCTGCGAAGGATGGAAAAAGCGACAAATACGGATACATGTACATCCATGGAGACTTCTTATGGAACATGTCGGACGCGCTCAGCGGATACAAGGAGACCAGGTTCTGGAACCTCATCCCTTACCTCCATGCAGGATTTTTCCGCTCATACGGCACGGATGGTTCCGAGTTTGCGGACAATGAATTCGCGACAGGAGCGGGACTTCTCCACAACCTCAGGCTCAGCGAGCGCCTCGATGTAATCATAGACATGCGTGCCACTGTGGTGAACGGAAGCATCCACGGATCGTCAGGAGCTGTAGTACTCCCTTCTGTGACAGCCGGAATGGCAGTGAACCTCGGTTGGCCGGGATTTGTAAGGACTTCTACCATTCTGGGTGCGGTTGAAGCAGCAAATGCTGAAAAGACAGCCATTCTGGAAACCGCAATCGTTGCTCTCGAAGCAGCCAACGCATCCCTTGAGGCAGAAAACATGAAGCTCCAGAAAAAGAACAGCGACCTCAGCAAAAACGTAAAGGTCCTCCAGGCGGAAGAAGCAGCATATGAGATGTCTTACGAAGAGATGCAGCCTATCACAGTATACTTCTGCATCGGCAAGACAGTATTGGATGATCTCGAACTGCAGCACCTTGATTTCTATGCAAGGAACATAATTGACAAGGTAAGCATGGATCCAAACGCTGAAATAGTGGTGATGGGCTCAGCTGACAGCAATACAGGCACCGCCAAGAGGAATCAGTATCTCAGTGAAGCGAGAGGCAGATACATCGTCAATCTGCTTTCGGAGAAATACGGAATCGACAGCGACAAAGTCGTTGTAAGGTCGGAAGTAGTCAAGGCGAAGACGGATCCGAAGATGGACAGAGCGGTGATCATTTCATTCAAATGAGGTTTATAGAGCTCAAATAAAAGTAAAAAAGCAGGCATAAACGGGCTTTATGTCTGCTTTTTTGTCAAATAAAGGCACTTTTTTTATGAGAAATAGTTAAATATTTAAAAAGTTGTGCTATATTTGCATTTATGTATGCGTGTTATATATACGCCACAGACAGGATTTAAGTTTTATCAAAATAAGTTTAATTATCAGTAGTTATGAAAACAGTTAAATTCTTCTTGGGAGCTATGGCTCTCGCTGTTGTTTCAATGGTTGCTGCTCCTGCTGTAAACGCACAGGAGAACAAGGATGCTGAAGGTAACACTATCCGTCATCCTTACCTTACAAACGGTCTTTGGGACAACTGGTTCGTAAACGTTAACCCAGTAGGTCTCAACCTCTTCTATGACGGTGGCGAGTGGGCTACAGGTTATGCAATCGACGTAAACGTAGGTAAGTGGGTTACTCCATGCGTTGGTGCACGCGTTGGTTTCAACGGCATCACCGGTATGGACGCAAAATACGGATACCTCCACGGAGACGCTATGTGGAACATCTCTAACGCTATCGGCGGTTACAAGGAGTCACGCATCTGGGATTTCGTTCCTTATGCACACGCTGGTCTCCTCGTTGACAAGCCAATCGCTGGCAAGGAGCTCGCTGTTGGTGCCGGTCTCCTCAACGTAGTACGCCTCAGCAAGAGAGTTGACCTTACTCTCGACGTTCGTGGAACAGTTTACAAGCGTCAGGGACCTGCAGGTTTCATCAGCACTGCCCTTGGTCTTTCATTCAACCTTGGCAGAACTGACTGGACTCGCGCTTCTGAGTACCACAACCCAGCTGACCTTGACAAGATTTCTGCTGCTGAAGCTGCTGCTGCCGCTCTTACTGCTGCAAACGCTGCTCTCGCTGCCGACAAGGCTAAGCTTGAGAAGGCTAACGAGAACCTCCAGACTGAAAAGGCACAGCTTACTGAAAGCGTTAAGGTTGCTGCAGAGAGCGCAAACGGCCTTAAGGATGTTGCTCCAGCTTCATTCTTCTTCGAGATCGGTAAGACTGAACTCAGCGCTAAGGAGCTCAAGCACCTCGACTTCTACCTTGCTAACGTACTTCCTAACGTGAAGAACGGTAAGGCAACTGTAGTAACAGGTACTGCTGACAGCAACACTGGTTATGCTAAGCGTAACGAGTACCTCAGCAAGAAGCGTGCAGAGTACATGATCAACCTCCTCAAGGAGAAGGGTATCGCAACTGAGAACATCGTTGTTAAGAACGCTGTTGTCAAGGCTGCAAGCGGTCAGGCTGCATTCGACAGAGCAGTTGTTGTATCATTCGAGTAATTATTCGATAAAATACTTTCTGAAGACGTTCCTCAATAGGGGAACGTCTTCTTTTTTTATTATCTTTGTCATCCGTATAATCCAACACTATTAAGCTATGTCAAAAATCGGTACCACATTTACAAATTCCGGCAAGAAAGCCGTACTCTGCGGTTCTGGAGAACTGGGAAAGGAAGTAACTATCGAACTTCAGCGCTATGGAGTCGAGGTGGTTGCTCTCGACAAATATGCAAATGCACCGGCAATGCATATAGCCCACAGCAGTCATGTATTGTCCATGCTGGACGGTGAGCTGTCACACGAAAAGGCAGTCAAGATTCTTGACTACGAGCAGCGTCTTAAGGACGAGGCTGACCAAAAAGCGCGCGATTTAATATCGCACGCAATCCAGCGCTGTGCTGCTGACCATTCGTCTGAGGTAACCGTTTCGGTTGTCGCTCTGCCGAATGACGAGATGAAGGGCCGTATTATCGGTCGTGAGGGAAGAAATATCCGTGCACTTGAGACAGCAACGGGTGTCGACCTAATTATTGATGATACTCCCGAAACAATCACGCTTTCAAGCTTTGACCCCGTAAGACGTGAAATTGCACGTCTTTCACTTGAAAAGCTCATTCTTGACGGTCGTATTCACCCCGCAAGAATTGAAGAAACCGTTGCTAAAGCAACCGCAGAGGTTGAACGCACAATCAAACAGGAAGGCGAGCGCGCAATGCTCGAGGCAGGTGTTCACAACCTGCATCCAGAGCTTGTTAAGCTGCTTGGCCGTCTTCGTTATCGTACAAGCTACGGTCAGAATGTGCTTAACCATTCGCTTGAGGTTTGTCACCTTGCAGGCCTTATGGCTGCCGAACTTGGTGAGGATGTTTCGCTTGCCAAGCGTGCGGGTCTTTTGCACGACATAGGTAAGGCACTTGACCACGAGCAAGAGGGCTCACACATTCAGCTTGGTGTTGAGGTTGCCAAAAAGTGCAAGGAAAGTGAGAACGTTGTTCACGCCATTCATGCTCATCACGGTGAGGTTGAGGCAAAAACCGTTATCGCTTGTCTTGTTCAGGCTGCCGACGCCATTTCTGCAGCACGCCCCGGCGCACGCAGAGAGAACATTGAAAGCTACATTAAGCGTCTTGAAAAGCTTGAGGAAATCGCCAATTCCTTCAGCGGTGTTGAAACGTCCTTTGCAATTCAGGCGGGACGTGAAATTCGTGTTGTCGTTAAACCTAATATGGTTAATGATGACCAAATGGTACTTATGGCACACGAAATTGCACAGAGCATTGAAAAAGAGCTTGAGTATCCCGGTCAGATTAAGGTTAATCTCATCCGTGAAAATCGCGCGATTGACTATGCTAAATAATTGATTTTGGGCAAGGCACTTGCTACTTGTAGTCGGTGCCTTGCAGTTTTATTTAAAGGTATATTTTTTATGTATCATTTATAACAGGTTATCACCAAAAACGATGGTATTTTGAAATAAGTGATGCTATAATGACAATAAATTTAGAGGAGTAAAATATGGGTTCTAAGGTTTTTGAAATTATCGAAAAGGAACAGAAAAGGCAGGCAATAAACGTTGAGCTTATTGCATCGGAAAACTTTGTAAGTGAGGATATTATGAGGGCTGTTGGCTCCTGCCTCACAAACAAATATACCGAGGGTTATCCCGGTAACCGTTATTATGGTGGCTGTGAAAATTTTGATGAGCTTGAAAATTATTGCCGCGACAAGTGGAAGGAAGTATTTTCTACAGACTATCACGTTAACGTTCAGCCGCACGCTGGCTCACAGGCCAACTATGCAGGCTATATGAGTGTAATTAAAGCAGGTGACACCGTTCTGGCAATGAATCTTGATAACGGTGGACATCTTACCCACGGCTCAAGCGTCAACTTCTCGGGTAAGATGTATAATATGAATTTCTACGGTGTTGACGATGATGGTTATATCGACTATGAGGATATGAAGAAAAAGCTTTATGAGTGCAAGCCGCGTGTTTTGGTTGCAGGCGCTTCTGCATATTCAAGAATCATAAAGTTTGAGCTTATTCGTGAAATGATTGACGAATACAATAATACCGCTGAGGAAATCTGCTATATGATGGTGGATATGGCTCATATTGCTGGTCTTGTTGCAGGCGGTGTTCATCCCACTCCATTTGGCTATGCCGATATCATCACAACCACAACCCATAAAACACTTCGTGGACCGCGCGGCGGTATGATTTTCTGCAAGCCTGAGCTTGCCAGACGCGTTGACAGTGCTATTTTCCCGGGTAGCCAGGGCGGCTCTCTTATGCACGTAATTGCGGGTAAGGCCATTGCCGCTGAGGAAGCCTGCTCGCCCGAGTTTAAGGCATATGCCGCAAAGGTTGTTGCAAATACAAAAGCAATGTGCAATAGATTTATCGAGCTTGGATACAGCATTGTAACAGGCGGTACGGACAATCATCTTTTCCTTATCGACCTTTCCAAAACCTTCCCCGAGGTTACGGGCAAAATGGTACAGGAAAAGCTTGACGAGTTTGGAATCACCACCAACAAGAACTGTGTTCCTAACGAAAAACGCAGCCCGAAGGAAACAAGCGGTCTCCGTCTCGGATGTGCTGCCATGACCACAAAGGGCTGGGAGGCAAAGCAGTTTATTGAATGTGCTGACCGTATTGATAAAATCATTCGCACCGAACTTTGTAAATAATTAGCCGCAATTTACGGCTAATTAAATATATAGCCGTAAAGGAATGGTTAATATGAGCAGAAAAAACTATCTCATTATCCCTGTTAATCAAACGATTGTGGATACGCCGACACCAAAATTCAGGTGGGATACGTATCCTGATGCCAAAAAGTACAATCTTAAGGTATTTAAATTGGTTGATTGGGAATATGTACCGTATTTTCAACTGGATTCTTATGTTAAACCTGCTGACGATGAGTGCAACTTTACACTGTCTGAGCCGCTTGATGAAAACGAGATATATAAGTGGACGGTTGATGCAGTTCTTTCTGACGATAGTGCCGTTAGTTTAGGTACATATTATTTTGCAGGACCTTTTAAATACAAAACCCATCCCGCCAACTCTGGCAAGAATTTCACATTCAACGGACCTCCATCACAGGAAGTCATTGACAATTATCTTTCGCGTGGTGTTACCTGTAATCTACTTAATTCCCCATCTTTGGGCGGTGGCATTGCGAGATTTGAAGAAAATCTACGAATGCTTTTATATACCGGTGCAAAATATGTTCAGCGCGCGAATACAAATGAGGGTTGGGCTTTCGGTCAGGAGCGCTGGGTCAATTTTCTACGCATAAAGTCCTGCATTGAAATTGCGCATTGTTACGACCCTGAAATTATATTTGAAGCAGGAGTGTTCGAATGGATTACTCCCGATGTTGAAACGCATAAAGTTCCAGCTTTCGCATTTGAACTTTTGGGATTGCCTGTTGAGGACCGTTATTTTGTGTATAAGGATATGCAATATAAGGATGGCCATTATGCACACGAAACCCATGCTCATCCCGATGTATCAAGAACTGAAACGATGCTTTGGTTTATATACCGTGCAGCGCTTTACATTGATTGCGGATTTGAGTCAATTCATTTAGGTTCGACCCCTTCAATGTCTGATGTTGACGGAAAGCAGGGCTATAAGTGCTGGCGTAAAATTTGTGATGCAATTCACGAATATGCAAAAACACATGCTCGCCGCGGTTGGGTTTTGCTTAACGCGCATTGCTTCAATATGATGAACGAGGGAGAGCATTTCTTTGATTTCTATGCTTGGCTCATCAACGGTGTGATACCGGAAGGCTCTATACCCGGTGAGCCTACCGAAGACCATCCACAGAAAGTTGAGATTAGATACAATCCTGACACCCCCGCTGTTTATGGTAAAGGAAAGAGCGGCAAGCATCCGTGCGGATATGAGGTTGAAAGGGCTTCTTACGTTGTAGAATTTGATAATTACGGTATAAATTGGGAAAAAGCAGATACTCCTTGGGTGCATCCAAGCGGTATGTATATGTGGGGCTATGAGGATATTGCTTGGATAAGCCGTCAGCCTGAAAGCTACAGACGCTATTTCTTTCAATATGCCTATGATGAAATTAATAAGATAGATAAGGGCAACGGTCATATTACGTTCCCACTTTTGCGTGTCGGTTGCTACCAGCCCGTCCACGCCAACCTTTCAGAATTTGGCTATGGAGACGTAAGCAACAACGATGAGGTTGCCGTGCGCAACATATTCATAAAAGACAATAGCTCTAAATAAACTTAAAAAGGACAGAATTTCTTCTGTCCTTTTTGTTGTTATATGAAGTTTTTTGAAATTAAATTAACAGCTACGCAAATTAAAAAACCTACGGCAGTAGGAATAAGTGCAGATAATGCCGTCCACTTAAAGCTGCCTGTTTCTTTTTTAATTGTTATCAATGTTGTTGAACATGGCCAATGCATCAGAGAAAAAATGATAAAACAAAGCGCAGTAACGGACGTCCAGCCGTTTGAAATAAACAGTTCTCTCAAAACGGAAATATTGTCAATTTCAATAAGCGAGGCTTGCGCTGTGTAAGCCATTATAATAATCGGAACAACGATTTCATTTGCTGGAAACCCAAGTATAAACGCCAGTAGAATAATACCGTCCAGTCCCATTAGTTTACCAACGGGCTCTAAAAGGTCTGCGCAAATATTAAGCAGGCTTGTGCCGTTAAGCGTGACGTTTGCCATACTCCAAATCAGAATTCCTGCAGGAGCGGCAACAGTGACAGCGCGGCCAAGTACAAATAACGTTCGGTCAAAAATTGAGCGAACAATAATTTTTATAATCTGAGGCCTTCGGTATGACGGCATCTCAAGCGTGAAGGAGGAGGGAACACCTTTAAGAAGGGTCGAGGAGAGTGCTTTTGTAACGATAAGTGTCATAACAATTCCAAGAGTTATGAAAAAGGTTAAGATAGCGGTTGAAAAAACTGATGATAAAAATCCGCCCGTGACTCCGACAAAAAACATTGTAATTATGGATATTATGGCAGGAAATCTGCCATTGCAAGGAACAAAGCTGTTTGTCAGTATTGCAAGCAGCCTCTCACGCGGAGAGTCGATGATTCGACAACCCACAATTCCGGCCGCATTACACCCGAAACCCATACACATTGTGAGCGCTTGTTTTCCGCAGGCGTTGCATTTTTTAAAGGGTTTGTCAAGATTATATGCAATTCGCGGTAAATAGCCGACATCCTCGAGTAGCGTAAAAAGCGGAAAGAAAATAGCCATTGGCGGCAGCATGACCGCAACGACCCAGGATAGTACACGGTACATTCCTTCAGTCAGTGCAGAATTTAACCATTCCGGAGTACCGATAAGCTCAAGACCGCGAGAAAGTGTTTTTTCAAAGCCAAATAGTAAATCGGATAAAATACTCGACGGATAGTTAGCACCGGTTATTGTTATGAAAAAAACAATCGTTATTCTATTTGTAATGCTCCAGTTCGGACTTATACTCGGAGCAAAAGAGAATTTCTCAACAGAAGGTATTGATGTTTTAGCAGTAAAAGAAGGTATAATTAATGGTACCGAGTCTCGTTCCGAAACCATCTCGGCTGACATTACTGGAAGTTTATTAACTATCACCTTTAACGATAATGTGGGAATAGCGCATATAGTCATTAAGGATTCCAATGGTGTCTACATTGACAGAGATAATGTCTTCTCGACACCAGATTATGCCACCTTTATTATTAATGATGCCGGTTACTACAGAATGGACATCACTTTAAGTAACGGTGA
>CALDPI010000162.1 GCA_937912045.1 uncultured Clostridia bacterium | reverse complement strand
ATGGCGCGCGATGAAGGACGAGATACGAAACGGACTGACCACCACGGGAACGCTACCGGGCGGGCTTGGAGTTACACGCGTGGCACAGCTCCTTTACAATCGCGGTCACATTGATGAGAGGCCGGAAACGCGCGAGAACCGCATGGTCTGCGCGTACGCCTTTGCCGCCGCCGAGCAGAATGCGGCGGGCGAGAGGATAGTCACCGCGCCCACCTGCGGCGCGTGCGCCGTAGTGCCGAGCGTGCTTGTGTATATGCAGGAAAAGAAGTCGTTTTCCGATGAAAAAATGATACGCGCGCTTGCCACGGGCGGACTTGTCGGCAATATCGTCAAGCAAAATGCGTCCATTTCGGGTGCGGAATGCGGCTGTCAGGCGGAGATAGGAACTGCCTGCTCTATGGCGTCGGCGGCACTTTGCGAGCTTTTCGATATGGGTATCGACCAGATAGAATACGCCGCCGAAATGGCGCTTGAGCATCATTTGGGACTTACCTGCGACCCCGTTTGCGGACTTGTGCAGATCCCCTGCATCGAGCGCAACGCCGTTGCCGCTATGCGCGCGATAAACGCGCTCTCGCTTGCAAACTTCCTTACGGGCACGCGAATGATATCCTTTGACACCGTCGTGCGCACTATGTACGAAACGGGAAAGGACCTCGGACATCAGTACAGAGAGACCTCAACGGGCGGACTTGCAAAGTTTTTCTGATAAAAAAGCGCAAAATAGAGAAAAAGTTATAAAAAGCTATTGCAATCCGAGCAAAAATATTATAAAATATATGTAAGTATGAATACCCAGACAAAAAACCAAAACCACGGAGGTATATTAACATGGTAGTAGCCGGCGATTTTAAAAACGGCGTAACATTTGAAATGGACGGTAACGTATATCAGATTATCGAATTTCAGCATGTTAAGCCCGGTAAGGGTGCCGCTTTCGTTCGTGCAAAAATCAGAAACGTAATTGCAGGTTCGGTTGTTGAACGTACATTCAACCCTAACGATAAGTATCCGACCGCTTTTGTTGAGAGAAAGGAAATGGAATTCTCCTATAGCGACGGCGACCTTTATTATTTCATGGATTCTGAAACATACGAACTCGTTCCGGTTAACGCTTCCGAGCTTGGCGATGCCTTCAAGTTCGTTAAGGAAAATATGATTTGCAAAATTCTTTCCTACAAGGGCAACGTTTTCGGTGTTGAGCCTCCCACATTCGTTGAGCTCCAGGTTACTCAGACCGACCCCGGTTTTGCCGGTAACACCGCAACAAACGCTACAAAGCCCGCTACACTTGAAACAGGTGCTGAAATTCGCGTTCCGCTTTTCATTAACGAAGGCGATATGATTAGAATCGATACACGTACAGGCGAATATATGGAGCGTGCATAATTTTGCACCTTTTTGTTTAACATACTAATTAAAGGAGTGTTGTAAAATGACTATTTCTGAAAAAGTTGCCTACATCAAAGGCTTGGCTGATGGTCTTGTTCTTGACGACAATAATAAGCAGGACAAGGTTTTAAAAGCAATAATCGACGTTCTTGATGATATTGCTCTCACGGTTGAAGACCTTGAGGATAACTGTGCAGAACTCGGCGAGCAGTTGGATGCTGTTGACGAGGATTTGGCAGCCCTTGAAGACGTTGTCTATGAGGATGACGATGATTGTGATGACTGCTGCTGTGACTGCGAAGACGATATGTATGAGGTTGAATGCCCAAACTGCAACGATATAATCTACGTTGACGAGGATATGCTCTGCGAAGAAAGCATTGATTGTCCGAATTGCGGCACAAAGCTCGAATTCGATTTTGATTGTGACTGTGATTGCTGTGAAGACGGCGATTGCGATTGCAAAGACTAAATATTAAAACGTGCCGCGCTTTGCTTTTTGTAAGGCGCGGTATTTTTTGGAGAAGAAAATGGAAGCTACAAAGACATTATTACAATATGATACATACGGTCAGGCCGAGGGTAGCGCTGCCGCAATTATTGTTGCGGCCGGTTCTTCTACCCGAATGGGCGGCGTATCAAAGCAGTTTCTTACCGTTGGCGGAATTCCCGTCATTGCAAGAACTCTGCTTGCTTTTGAGCGTGCCGCCTGCATTAAAAATATTGTTTTGGTAGCCCGTGAATGCGATATTCCGGATTTGCAGATAATCGCACAGAAATATATGATTTCCAAGCTTACCGATATCGTAACCGGCGGCTCCTGTCGCGAGGAATCGGTTAAAAACGGCGTTGCAGCACTCGCCTCTGACACAAAAACCGTGCTTATTCACGACGGTGCACGTCCGTTAATAACCGATGCAGTTATCAGTTCTGTCTCTAAAGCTGCTGAGGAATACGGCGCGGCAACCTGTGCCGTTCCTGTTAAGGATACCTTAAAGGTTGTAAAAAATGGTGTCATAACCGACACTCTTGACCGCTCACAAATTTATTCCGCGCAAACTCCACAGGGCTTTTCATATTCACTTTTTAAAAAGGCAATTAGTGAGGTTGATGATTTATCACTCTTTACAGATGATTGCTCTGTGGTTGAAAGCTGTGATATTTCTGTTCACGTTGTTTTGGGGGACTATAATAACATTAAGATTACCACCAAGGAAGACGTGCTGGTGGCAGAGGAAATTATTAAAAGGGGAGAGCATTGATGTTTAGAATTGGACACGGTTACGATGTTCACAAGCTGTGCGCCGACCGAAAACTTGTTCTCGGTGGCGTAAATATACCACATTCACTTGGACTTTTGGGTCATTCGGATGCCGACGTGCTCGTTCATGCCCTGTGCGATGCCCTGCTTGGCGCGGCCGCACTTGGCGATATTGGTATACACTTTCCGGATACGAGTGACGAATTTAAGGATGTCGACAGCCGTATCCTTTTGCGAAGGGTTGTTGCGCTGCTTGAAGATAAAAACTATTCACTTGTTAACGCCGACATTACCGTAATCGCACAAAAGCCAAAGCTTTCACCCTTTATAAGCCAAATGGTTGAAAACCTTGCGTCTGATTGCGGTGTTTGTGAAGATTGTATAAACGTTAAAGCAACGACCGAAGAAAAGCTCGGCTTTACGGGCGAAAACGACCATTACGCCTACGGTACCTTCAACGGCATTGCAAAAACGCTCTCGATCGAATTCGGCGA
>CALDPI010000161.1 GCA_937912045.1 uncultured Clostridia bacterium | reverse complement strand
GAATCAAGGCTGATGGCAGCAATGCGGCACACGCGCCCGCACCTGAGCGCGTCATCATCAACGACCCTGCGACGGTCGTGTTTTTCAAAGACGATACCAAGGTAGTGACCAAGGCCAAGGACGGGGACGAATACGACCCACTGTTTGGCATCATGGCCTGTGCGCTGCGCAAGGTCGGCAAGAACCGCGTGACCATCGACTCGTGGGAGCCCGTCATCGGGTTCCTCGCGGACTACCTCGCGGACGCCAAGGAGTGCCGCCTCGTCGCGGACATGCTCAACGCCACCGCAGACGCCCTTGAACTGGATGGCGTCATGGAGGATATCGAGGAGTACGACGCCCGCAAGGCCGAGCTTGAGGAACAGCAGGAGGAAGAGGTCAACTCCTACAAGGAGGCAAGGAGCGAGGAACTTCTTGCCATGAAGGAGCACAACGCCCAAAGGCTTGACGTCCTTCAAAATTTTAAGGGTGTCCTCGTGGGCCTCGCGGTCGTGAACAATGACGGGAAGTGCGCGTGCTTTTGCAAAATCACACTGTGCCGAAAACCAACGCTTTTGCAGCTCCTTGTTGTCCTGTGTCCAGTAATAATCAAGCCCGATTTCACCCACAGCAACGGTCTTATCACAGTCAAAAAAGCTTTCGATTTTTGAAAGGTCCGGCTCGCTTTCAGGTATGTCACTCGGATGATAACCGATTGCGGCATAGCAAAAATCGAAATCGTTCGCCATTTTTAAAACGTTTTCGGCGGACTTTTCATCAACGGCACAGTTTATAACGCCGCAAACACCAAACGAAGAAAGGGAAGAGAGAAGCTCGTTTCTGTATTCGTCAAATCGGCTGTCATCGTAATGTGCGTGCGTGTCAAAAATCGAACCCGCAGGCGCGCAGTTTTCAACCTTTACAAACTCTGCCATTATCTTACCTTGCAGCCGGGCTTAATATCGTCGGCAAAAATAACCTTAATATTATCCTCGCCGTCATCAGCCGCAAGAATCATGCCGTTGCTTTCAACGCCGCAAAGCACAGCGGGCTTAAGGTTGGAAACAACAATAACCGTACGACCGACAAGCTCATCGGGAGTATAGTATTTTGCAATTCCCGATGCAACAATACGTTCCTTGCCGCTTCCGTCGTCAAGTGTAAGCTTTAAAAGCTTTTTAGCCTTTTTAACAGGCTCACACGCAACAATTTTTGCGGTGGTGAGCTCGATTTTTGCAAAATCCTCAATGGAAATCTGCGGTAACGTTACAACGTTTTCTGCCGCCGCCTTTTCCATCTTCTTTTCCTGCTCGGCAATCAGCTCTGCAATGACCTTTTCAGCGTCAAGACGTGCGAAAAGGGGAGTAGCGGTGCCAACGGTGTAGCCGTCGCACACACCGAACCCGAACGACTTTTCATCGGTGCCGAGCTGCTCCATAATGCTCTTGCTGCATTCAGGCATAATGGGTACAAGCACGTTTGCAAGAATACGGATACCCTCTAAAAGATTGTAAAGCACGGTCATAAGACGCGGCTTGTCGTCCTCGTTCTTGGCAAGCGCCCAGGGTGTCGTTTCGTCAATATATTTGTTAAGACGGCGAGCAAAATCCATCACGCATTCCACAGCGTCCGCATTTTTATAGGTGTCCATAAGACGTGTGTAGTTTTGGAGCATTTTCTCGGCTGACGCAATCAGGTCAGCGTCAACCTCGCCCGCGGGAGCAGCCTTTTTAACCGTTCCGTCAAAATATTTGTTGGTCATCGCAACGGTGCGGTTAACAAGGTTTCCAAGCGTGTTTGCAAGGTCGGTATTGAAGCGTGCAATAAAGGATTCATAAGTGATGGTGCCGTCCTGTGCAAAGGGCATTTCGCTGAGCAGATAATATCTGACAGCGTCAGCGCCAAAGCGCGCAGAAAGCTCATCAGCATAAATTATGTTACCCTTGGATTTGCTCATCTTGTCCTCACCGAACAAAAGCCACGGATGTCCCAAAACCTTTTTGGGCAGCGGCTCGCCAAGTGCCATAAGGATAATCGGCCAGTAAATCGTGTGGAAGCGTACAATATCCTTGCCGATAACGTGCAAATCTGCCGGCCAGTATTTAGAATAGGTCTCGCTGCTGCCATCAGGGTCATAGCCGATGCCAGTTATATAGTTGGAAAGCGCATCAATCCAAACGTATATTACGTGCTTGTCGTCAAAGTCAACGGGAATACCCCATTTGAAAGAGGAGCGTGAAACACATAAATCTTCAAGTCCGGGCTTGAGGAAATTATTAATCATCTCGTTGCGGCGGGACTCGGGGGCAAAGAAGTTGGGGTTTTCGTTATAGTAGTCCAGCAGGCGGTCCTGATACTTGCCCAGATTGAGGAAGTAGACAAAGCCATTGCTGACTTTCTTCCAAGGTTTGAATGTACCCTGAATACCATTCCCGGTGTCAGCGACACCACAGTTGCGAAGCTGCTTTCGGAGA
>CALDPI010000160.1 GCA_937912045.1 uncultured Clostridia bacterium | reverse complement strand
GCTCCATCTGCATCACCCGTGAAACAAAGGGAATCGGCAGAGGACAGGCCACCGCGCTTATCGAGGTTTGCGAGGCGCGCGACGAATACTTTGAGAAGACCGGTGTATATATCCCTGTCTGCTCGGACGGCGGCATCGTTTACGACCACCATATGACCCTTGCTCTTGCAATGGGTGCAGATTTCTTGATGCTCGGCCGCTATTTTGCACGCTTTGACGAAAGCCCCACAGCCAAAATTAACCTTGGCGGCAGCTACGTTAAGGAGTACTGGGGCGAGGGCTCAAACCGCGCACGCAACTGGCAGCGTTATGACCTCGGCGGTGCTAAAAAGCTGTCGTTTGAGGAGGGCGTTGACTCCTACGTGCCCTATGCAGGACCGCTTAAGGACAATGTTCAGGTATCGCTCAGCAAGGTTAAGTCCACAATGTGCAACTGTGGCGCGCTGACCATTCCCGAGCTGCAGGAAAAAGCAAAAATCACGCTCGTTTCGGCAGTCAGCATAGTAGAGGGTGGCGCACACGACGTCATCCGCAAGGAATCCACAACGAAAGAATAAAAAAACAAACCCCGTCATCGACGGGGTTTTTCTTTTACATAAACTTTAAAATATCCTCTTTGCTTGCGAGCCACGGCTTAAACGCGGTTGCACCGCCTGCGGCATTTCCGAGAGAGAGGGCATATTCCTCGCCCTTTTCGATTCCACAGAGGAAGCCGGCCAGCATTGAGTCGCCACATCCAACCGTGTTGACGGCCTTTCCGACACAGGCGGCCTTTCGGTAAACCGCGCCGCTTTTCGCCAGCAAAAGTGCGCCGTCAGCGCCGAGAGAGACCAGCACGTGCTGTGCGCCCATTTTCTGAAGCTTCCGTGCCGCCGCGATAATTTCGTCCTCGGTTTGTACCTTGGTGTTTAAAATTTCGCAAAGCTCATCAATGTTCGGTTTTATTAAAAACGGCTTATACTGCAGCGTGTTCACAAGCAGGCTGCCCGTTGCGTCCACCACAAAGCGAACACTCCTGTGTGACAGGCGTTTTAAAATGCTCTCATATATGTCGCGCGGCAGGGAGGACGGCACGCTGCCTGCAAGCACGAGGGTATCCCCCTCGCGTATGGTGTCAAGCCGCTCATAGAGCGCACAAAGCGAGGCGCTGTCAATTTGCGGACCCTCAGCGTTAATCTCGGTTTCGGCACTACCCTTAAGCTTGACGTTAATGCGTGTGTTGCCGTGCGGCAGTCGGATAAAATCTGCGTTTATACCCCAACTGTTTACCGCGTCAACAAGGGCGTCCCCCAAAAAGCCTGCCGCAAAACCGAGCGCTGTTGTCGGCATACCAAGTTGGGATAAAACGTACGAAACGTTTATGCCCTTTCCACCAAAGTAAATTTCTTCTCGCTCGCTTCGGTTGGTTTTGCCGCTTTCGAGAACGCCTGTGTGCATGACGTAGTCGATAGCGGGGTTAAAGGTTACGGTATAAATCATTTTATCAACTCCCAATACATTTTAATATATGACGGACAAAAAGTAAACAAAAAGCCACGGTTTTCACCGTGGCTTTTATAATTTTTTTACTTGCCGTAAAGCTCAGCCAATTTTTCAAGATGTGCTCTTGCTTCCTTGGAAGCTTCAGCGGCCTTGTCGAACAGAGCCTCTGCGCGCTCGGGGAAGGAGCGTGTGAGCGAGGAGTAACGTGCCTCGTTCATGATGAACTCCTTGTAGTCGGCAGTTGCAGGCTTGCTGTCGATTGTCATCGGGTTCTTGCCCTCTGCCTTGAGTGCGGGGTTGAAGCGGAACATATTCCAGTAACCGCAGTCAACAGCCTTCTTCATCTCTCTCTGGCAGTTAATCATACCGCCCTTGATGGAGTGCATCTCACAGGGTGAGTAAGCGATGATGAGAGAAGGTCCGTTGTAAGCCTCAGCCTCTTTGATAGCCTTGAGTGTCTGGTTCTGGTCAGCACCCATAGCAATCTGTGCAACGTAAACGTAGCCGTAAGACATAGCGATTTCAGCAAGTGACTTCTTAGCAATAGCCTTACCTGCAGCAGCGAACTGTGCAACCTGGCCAATCTGTGAAGCCTTAGAAGCCTGTCCACCTGTGTTGGAGTAAACCTCGGTATCAAACACCATAACGTTAACGTCGTTTCCGGAGGCGAGAACGTGGTCAAGACCGCCGAAGCCGATGTCGTATGCCCAACCGTCACCACCGAAAATCCAAACGGACTTCTTGCTAAGGTAGTCGCGGTTGTCAAGAACGTCCTTGCAGAGTGCGCAGTTTGCACCCGAAGCCTCGATAGCGGCAACGAGAGCTTCTGCAGCAGCGCCGTTCTTCTTGCCGTCGTTAACTGTTGCGAGGAACTCTTCGCCTGCGGCCTTAACCTCGGCAGAAGCCTTGTCGGAGGCAGCCATTTCCTTGACCTGATCAATGAGCATGATTTCATCGACGAGTATGGAGACCCTGCCTATACTTCGGTCACATTCAGCTGGTATGTCAACCGCGAGTTCTGGCTCTTTGGATATAATGAAGACATAATAGCTTCGCTGTACTTTGTGCTTGAGCTTGACAAGTACGAGGGCTATGTGACTTCGCAGTTCTGGTATCCGTCTGATGTCAACATTGATGCTGATAGGGACAACCCTTTCGGCAATTTGAACTTGTGCGGGAAGATGAGCTTCATGCTTCTGCCTTATTAAGAAATGAAAAGATAAAAAGATATAATATGAAAAGAATTGCTTTACTGTTTTGGTTTATTGTGGCGGGCGGCCTGGCCGTGTCCGCTCAGCCTTCCCTGCCAGGCAAATGCGACGTTTTCTATCCGGAGCTGCTGTACTCCACTCCTGTCCTGAGCGAGGCTCAGGCCTTGGAATTTGAGCGTTCCGGTGATTACGGACAGGCAAAGAAGCCTAAGAACCTGACTTTCTGGGTCGTTTACAGCGACAGGGACGACAACACCACCTATACATCATCAAAAGGCACCACTAAGTTTTCTTCCTTGAGCTTCAGCGAGAAGCTGCGCATCGCCCAGCTGGTCTCGCGGGTGAAGGGCGAGGGGATCGGCGAGGTGCTGCTCGCGCTGCCCGGCGGCATGGCCCCGTCCGAGCGGCAGACGCTTAT
>CALDPI010000159.1 GCA_937912045.1 uncultured Clostridia bacterium | reverse complement strand
TTATATATTTAATATTAATATATAAAATAAACCCCCTTGACAAAGGTCAAGAGGGTTAAAATTATTGCTTCATAAGCTTGTTAAGCTCGGACATAAAGGTGTCAATGTCCTTAAACTGACGGTAAACCGAGGCGAAGCGGACGTACGCAACCTCGTCAACCTCTTTGAGCTTGTCCATAACCAGCTCACCGATTTTTTCAGAGGTTACCTCACGGTCGAGCGAGTTCTGGAGATTGGCCTCAATATCGTCAATAATATGCTCGAGCATATCGATTGATACCGGGCGCTTTTCACACGCGCGCATAAGACCGCCAAGCACTTTGTCGCGGTTGAAAACCTCGCGCGAGTTGTCCTTTTTGATAACGATAACGGGAAGATTTTCAATTATTTCGTATGTAGTGAAACGCTTTTGACATTTAAGACATTCTCTGCGGCGACGAATACGCTCGCCCTCGTCCGTAGGACGTGAATCAATAACGCGACTTTCCTCATATCCGCAAAATGGGCACTTCATAAGTAATCCCCCTAAAAATATTTTATAATATTGTAGCACATTATGTAAATAATTGCAAGAAAAGAAAAATATGGTTGATAAAAGGGCGGAATGCTGTTAAAATAACAAAAAAAGCAAAGGGAGAAAAATTATGAGCTATCAGACAACAAAACCCACAGAAAACGATAAAACAGCGGTAATTTATACTAATATGGGCGAAATCAAGGTTCGCCTTTTCGAAAGTGAAGCGCCCAAAGCGGTTGAAAATTTTGTAACCCACGCAAAGAACGGCTATTATAACGGAATAAAATTCCACAGAGTTATAAAGGACTTTATGATTCAGGGCGGCGACCCAATGGGCACGGGCATCGGCGGCGAAAGCATCTGGGGCAAACCCTTTGAGGATGAGTTTACCCCAATGCTTCATAACATCCGCGGCGCACTTTCAATGGCAAACGCAGGTCCCTCCACCAACGGAAGTCAGTTTTTCATCGTGCAGGCAAGCAGCGTGCCCGAGCAGATGCTTGAGCAGATGAAAGCCCTCGAGGACAGAGGCTTCCCTGCCGACAGCAGACAGGATTATGAAAAGCTCGGCGGCACACCCTGGCTCGATTTCCGTCACACCGTTTTTGGACAGGTGTTTGATGGTATGGACGTTGTCGACAGCATCGCAGACGTTGCTGTCGGTGCAAACGATTGCCCCGTAAACGACGTGCTGATTGAAAAGATAGAGGTTAATAACTAATAAACCATAACCTGCTCCACGTCGTGCATATGCGTGACAAGCATT
>CALDPI010000158.1 GCA_937912045.1 uncultured Clostridia bacterium | reverse complement strand
AAATACTCTGCCATAGTAAGTCCCGAAAGAGCAACTCTCATTCTTGCTCCCGGAGGCTCGTTCATCTGACCGTAAACGAGAGTTGTATTGCTTAAAACTCCCGATTCTTTCATTTCGTTGTAGAGGTCATTTCCCTCACGGGTACGCTCTCCAACGCCTGTAAATACGGAAAGTCCGCCGTGCTGCTTGGCAACGTTGTTGATAAGCTCCATAATAAGAACTGTTTTGCCAACGCCTGCGCCGCCGAAAAGACCGATTTTACCGCCCTTTGAATAGGGACAGATAAGGTCAATAACCTTGATACCCGTTTCAAATATTTCAGCACTTGTGGCAAGGTCTTCATATTTCGGTGCGCCGCGGTGAATATCCCAACGTTCCTCGGTTTCGGGGGTGGGAATGTTGTCAACCGCCTCACCAAGAACGTTGAAAATACGGCCAAGCGTTTCGCGTCCGACAGGTACGCTTATGGGCGCACCCGTATCGGTAACAGCGACGCCGCGCTGTAATCCGTCGGTAGAGGACATTGCAATGCAGCGTGCCACGTTGTCACCAATGTGCTGTGCAACCTCAACCGTCAGCTTTCGCTCCCCAACGGGCATTGTCAGCGCATTGAGAATAGACGGCAGTTCACCCTCTTGAAAGCGGACGTCAACAACAGGTCCCATAACCTGTATAACCTTTCCAATATGTGAATTTTCCAAAACATTCACTCCTTTTAAGAATTGCCGCCTGCGACAATTTCAGTAATTTCCTGTGTAATGGCACCCTGACGTGCGCGGTTGTATTCAAGGTGCAAATCATCAATCATCTGTTTTGCATTCTTTCCTGCAGAATCCATTGCCATTCGCCTTGCAGAAACCTCACTTGCAAAGCTCTCTCTGACAAGGGCGGTCAGCACACCAGAAACGTATTCTCTGACCGCCATATTCAGCACGGTTATGGAATCAGGCTCAAAAATGATGCCGGCATCCACAGAGCTTTCCTTGCGTTCAAGCGGCAAGAGCCATTTAATAGTGGCCTCCTGCGACATAACAGAATTGTATTTTGTGTATATTATTCCAAGCCTGTCAAAATCACCGTTTGCAAAATCGGTGCAAAGTCTGTCAGCAAGGGTAGCAGCCTCAGCGAAGGAATAACGCTCAGAAGAGTTAATTTCCTTCGAAAAACGCTCGCAAGCGCGCTTTCCAATGGTGATAAACTCTGCACCCTCAAAGGTGGCACAAAGCCTGAAAACGTTGGCGTTATAGCCTCCTGCAAGTCCTCTGTCACCTGCGATGACGATAATCCGTGTACGGCCACCGTCACGCCTGCACATATAAGGACTTTTAAGACATTCAGAAGAGGCACAAAGCAACGCCACGGCGTCCTCCATAGCCTTAATATACTCTCTTGCCTTAAGCATAGCATCGTTTGCTTTGCGTATTTTGGAAGAGGCAACAAGTCCCATCGCTTTTGTAAGCTGTAGGGTGGAGGTTACACTTTTAATGCGCACACGCAGTGCCTTTGTGTTACCTGCCATATGCTACACCTGCATTTCAGAAAGGATGTTTTTAAGCGCGTCTTCATCCTCTTTTTCGTAAAAACCGCTTTCAATTCTCGAAAGCCATTCACCGTGCTCATTTATAAGCTTCGCAAACAGCCTTGCCTCATATTCCTTAACGTCGCTGACTTCAACGTTGTTCAAATAGCCCTTGATAACGGCATAAACAATAGCAACCTGACAGCCAACGCGAACAGGAGAGTTTCTGCCTTGCTTGAGCACCTCAACAATGCGTTCACCCAAAGCCAAGCGCGCTTTGGTATCAGCGTCAAGGTCGCTTCCAAACTGTGCAAAGGACTGAAGCTCTCGGTATTGAGAATAGAGAAGCTTAAGCTCACCGGCAACCTTTTTCATTGCTTTAAGCTGGGCAGAGCCACCAACACGGCTTACCGAAATACCGGGGTTTATAGCGGGCATAATACCCGAATGGAAAAGCTCGGTTTCCAGGAATATCTGACCGTCTGTAATAGAAATTACATTTGTCGGGATATATGCCGAAACGTCGCCTGCCTGTGTTTCGATAATAGGAAGGGCAGTCAGGGAACCTCCACCGTACTCCTCACTCATTCTTGCTGCACGCTCCAAAAGTCTGGAATGCAGATAGAATACATCACCGGGATATGCTTCACGTCCGGGGGGACGTCTCAAAAGCAAGGACAGTGTACGGTATGCGGTAGCGTGCTTACTTAAGTCATCGTAGATAACAAGTACATCTTCGCCGTTTTCCATCCACTCTTC
>CALDPI010000157.1 GCA_937912045.1 uncultured Clostridia bacterium | reverse complement strand
TGGTCACACAGATGGCGCCCTCCATGGCATCGCTGACGTTTTCGCTCCACTCCACAACGGTAATTCCGTCAGCGCGGTCGGTGTATTCAAAAAAACCCGTCGTTTCAAGGTCGTCCCAGCCCGTAACCCTATACATATCAAAATGATATATGGGAAGAGTGCCACCCTCGTATACGTTCACAATCGCAAAGGTGGGGGAGGAAACCTCGCCGCAGAAGCCAACACCCTCACAAAGACCGTGGGTAAAACAGGTTTTGCCTGCACCAAGGTCACCGCAAAAGGCAATAACAGTGCCGGCAGAGAGCTTTTTTGAAAGCACAGCGGCAAATGCACGCGTTTCCTTGTCGCTTTTAGAAATATATTCCATTTTTTGCCGCCTCCTTACACTTTATCCCGAACATTATACCACAAAATATTGTAATAATAAAGTGCTACTTGAAGTTATTTTTATTTTCTTATATAATATTACAAGCAAAGGAGTGAGAAAATGGGAAAAATCGTTGGCAAAATAGCAGACTATCTGCGCGAATGCGATAAGCTTTTGCTTGTTTTGTGCCTTGCCGCAAGCAGCTACGGCTGCATTGCCGTGCTTTCTGCAACGCACTATACAGGCAGCCTTCGTCAGTTTTTAATGCAGGTAATCGCAATGCTTATAGGTGTTGCGGCGGTCGTTTTGATTTCGGGCTTTGATTATCGCAGATTTTCAAAATACTGGCCTATTGTTGCCGCAGTCACCCTCATTCCTGTAATACTCACGTTTTTCATAGGCTACGCCCCGGGCGAAACCGACGATAAGGCCTGGCTTCGCATTCTTGGCATATCCTTTCAACCGTCTGAGTTTTTAAAGGTTGGCTTTGCCATCACCTTCGGTCTGCACCTCTCACACGTCGGCAGTGATATTAATAAGTTTAAAAACGTTGTTTTGCTGTGCATCCACGGTATGATTCCCGTCGCACTCATACATCTGCAGGGCGACGACGGCACAGCCCTTGTTTTCTTTATAATGTTCCTTGGAATGATGTTTGCCGCAGGACTCAAACTCCGCTATTGGCTTATTGCGCTTGCCGCGGTTATAGTCGCCATTCCGTTTATTTATTTCATAGTTATGAATGATGACCAGCGCAGCCGAATTATCTCAATGTTCAATTTAGAGGCCGACCTGCTCGGCGCAGGCTGGCAGCAGTGGCGCGGCAGAATTGCACTTGCAAACGGCGGCATTTTCGGACAAGGCTTGTTTAACGGCACACTCACGCAAATCAAGGACGCCATACCTGAGGGGTATAACGACTTTATCTTTGCCTGCATAGGTGAAGAATTGGGAATGCTCGGTTGCCTTGCCGTCATAATTCTCTTGTTTGCCATCTGCCTACGCATACTTAAGCTTTCAAAATCCACAAACGATAAGTTCGGCACCTACATCTGCGTCGGCGTGTTTTCAATGCTCGCAGGACAGACGATAATAAACCTCGGAATGTGCCTTTCGGTACTTCCCGTAATCGGTGTCACGCTACCGTTTTTCAGCGCGGGCGGCACGTCTGTGGCGGTGATCATGGCGGCGGTGGGGATTCTGCTGAATATCTCCAGACGCGCAAAGCTTGACTAAAGAAATCAGAAAAGATAAAGGAAATGGTGGAACCATGAGAGTATTGATTGCTTGCGGCGGAACGGGCGGCCATATCAATCCCGGACTTGCGATTGCAGGAATTATCGCGGCACATATGCCGGATACGGAATTTCTGTTTGCGGGAACGCCCGACGGAATGGAAGCAGAGCTTGTCCCCGCGGCAGGATACCGCATCGAAACGGTGAAGGTTGCTGGCTTCCAGCGCGACCTTTCGTTCGACAGCATCAAACGCAATGTCAAGGCAGTCGGCTATCTGATGACATCGGGTTCGCGTGCAAAGGAAATTGTGCGGAATTTTAAACCTGATCTTGCGATCGGTACCGGCGGCTATGCCGCAGGGCCGGTGATACGTGCCGCACAGCAGCTCGGT
>CALDPI010000156.1 GCA_937912045.1 uncultured Clostridia bacterium | reverse complement strand
ACATCGACAAGATGGAAGAAATCACCGGCAAGAAGTTCGGTGACACTGAAAATCCCCTTCTCGTTTCCGTTCGTTCCGGTGCAAGAGCATCTATGCCCGGTATGATGGATACAATTCTTAACCTCGGTCTTAATGAAGACGTTGTTGAAACAATGGCAACATCAGGTATGAAGGATTAAGGAGGTTAGATAATGCAAATAAAAAGGTTTTGCATCCTTTTTTTATCACTGCTTTTAATATTGCTCCTTCCTTTGTCTGTTTGTGCCGGCAACGATAGCAATTTCGGACAAAACTACAATACTTATATGTATGATTATCAGGGGAATCCGACCGCGGCACCGCCACCATACGCTTATGAACGAAGCGTTGAAGGTACAACCGTTTCGGGCAAGGCGTTTCAGAATCTCGAAGATGTTAAGTTCGACGGGGTTGACCGCTTGTATTTTGCTGACAGCGGAAACACGCGCGTTGTTGTTTCTTCGTTGGATTTTTCTCCCATTACCGAAATTACTTATTATACAGAAAACGGAGAACAGAAGAATTTTGTGAATCCGTGTGATATTGAGGTTCACGGCAATAGAATTTATATTGCCGACTCTGCCGCAGGAAAGATTATAGAACTTAGCAAAGAAACTTTTGAAACTCTGGCAGTTTATAACCGACCGACCATTTCGGCGCTCGGGGAAAACTATGTTTATCAGCCGACCGACATAGCGGTTGATGACGGCGGATTTTTATACGTTATTGGGCGCGATATAAACCAGGGCTTGATTTTGCTTGACGAAAAGGGCGAGTTTTCAAGCTTTTTGGGCGCTCCCGAGGTTGCGATGAAGTGGAATGAAATATTACTTCGCAAACTCTTGCCGAAACGCCTCTATAACCAGTTGGGTCGCAACGTTCCGACTGAATATAATTCGGTTTTCATAAACTCAAAGGGTTTTCTTTACGTAACCTCCCAATCGGCGGATATTCCTCCGATCGCAAAGCTCAACACGCAGGGAGAAAACATTCTAAAGTGCAGTGACGAAGCCCCCAACGGCGACGGAATCTATCACGATGAAAAGGGTGCGAAAACTTCTTCGCGCTTTGTCGATATTGTTGCGGCAGAAAACGGAATGTATTTTGCTCTCGATTCTGCGAGAGGACGCGTTTTCGGCTATGATAACGACGGCAATCTGCTTTACATATTCGGCCACGCCGGATTCCAGCAGGATTCGCTTTATGCTCCCACGTCGCTGGAACTTGTAAACGGCAAAATTCTTATCACCGATAAAATAAAAAACACCTGTATGGTGTTTTCTCAAACCGAACTCGGCCGCAATATTGATATGGCTATGACCTATCACAAAAGCGGTGACTATGAAAACGAAAAGGCGGTCTGGCAGAAGGTTGCCAACGAGAATTCAAACTATGATATGGCAACGATATATTTGGCACGCGCCGATATTCGAGAAGGCGAGTACGGCGAGGCAATGGAGAAACTTTCGGGTGTTAACGAAAAGAAGTATTATGCTCTCGCTTTCGGACGTTATCGCTCCAAATTTATAGAGGATAACGCTGTTTTGCTTTGGGTTGTTGCCGCCGTTTTGGTGGGCGCGGTTATCGCCGCAAAACTTCTTAAAAAGAAGCCCTTTATTGAAAAAATTAAAATCTCTGCGCTTTACGGCGAACTGTCATTCAGCAGTTATGCTATTTTCCATCCCTTTAACGGCTTTTGGGACCTGAAACGTGAAAAGCGCGGAAGTATCCGTGCGGCAACGGTTATTCTTGCTCTTTTCTCGTTCTGGATAGTAATAAGGGCAAAGTTTACCGGATACCTGTTTATGACTAAGGAAGCCGAAAGCGTTAATACGCTCTTTGAATTGCTCAGTATTGTGTTGCCGCTTCTGCTTTGGATGGTTTCAAACTGGTGCTTCACAACGCTTATGGACGGCGAAGGTAGTATGCGCGATATTTATATCGCTTCCTGTTACGCGCTCACTCCCTACGTGTTGGCAAGTCCGATACTGTTTGCGGCGTCTCATGTTTTGACGGGCGAGGAAATGGCGTTTTACACCTATGCCGACGTCGTCGTATGGATATGGGTTATTGTGCTTTTGGTTGCAGGAATGGCAATGGCGCACAACTACACCGCGATGAAGACGGTTCTTGTGACTGTGCTTACCATTCTTGGCATAGCGATAATTTTGTTTATTGCTTTGCTTGCAGGCAACCTTGTACAGGAAATATACGACTATTTTTATAATATTTACGAAGAGATTGCATTCAGATTTTATTAAAAGAGAGGAGCTTTGCTATGAAGAAAAAATGGGTGGCTGTCGGGGCTTTACTTATAGTTGTGCTGTTTGTGACGGCGTCGATTTTATCTGAATACGGCAAAGCTGATGAAAATGCAGTCAAAATAAATTCGGACTACCTGGCTGACTGTCAGTCTATGGATGATGACAAGTGGGAAGAACTCGGCAAAGAGGGCGTAATCGTCTTGGAAAACGACGGTTATCGTCTTGAAATGGATGCGGTAACCACACGCTTTACGGTTACAGATAAGCAAAGCGGTGTTGTTTATAATTCCTATCCCGAAGGAGAAATCAACTGGGGCTCCGAAGAAGTTCGCCGCCGCTCGAGTTCTAATATATCCGTTATGTACTACGGCGAAACCTATGCAGAGGAGTATATGGGTTCGTGCGAAGACGCAGTCCTAAAGGAACAGTTTACAATTAAGCGTCTTGACGACACCCTTCGTATTACCTATGTTCTCGGTGACGAAGTGCAGGACGTTTTCGCTCCCTATATAATACCGCAGGACGTCTTTGAAGAAAGAATTTTGGAACAAATCGAATCCAACTCCGATAAGCGAAGCATGCGGCGATATTATAAACTTTATACCGAAGAGGAAAAGCCTTCGGATTATGAAGAGGTAACTAAAAAATATCCCTTTCTTAAAAAGACCCCCTGCTACGTCTTAACCCGTACCAACGAATCGGTGATGCAGGAAATCACGAAGTATATTAAGGAAACCGACTATACCGAGGAAGAATATTCCAAGTTCCGTGATAAGCACGGTTTCGGTGATGCCGCTGTGTCGGTGCCCGTCGGTTACACCATTCCTTTGGAACTTACCTTAAATGAGGACGGCTTTACCGCCACGGTTTTAAGCGATAAAATCAAGACACATAATGCTGATTTCCCGCTTTGCAATCTCTATGTTTTGGAATTCTTTGATTGTGCCGATTCTACCGTGTCGGGCAGTTATCTCGTCCCTGACGGAAGCGGAGCCATTATCCCGTTTAATCAGAACGGACAGACTTCCTACGTTCAGAAACTTTACGGCGACGACTATGCTCAGATTATCGAAACTCAGCAACAACTGTCACGAAATGCAACTATGCCGATTATCGGTAAAATGAGTGATGCCGGAAATTATATTATGGTCATTGAAGGCGGGGCAGAAGCGGCGAGTGTAAACGTTCAAACCGCAGGAACGCTCAGCCCTGTTAACAAGGGGTTTGCAACCTTTGAAATGACGGTGGCGTCACACACCTCGTTGGGTGACCGCAGAGGAATGTCGAACTATATTCTTTATTCCGACCACGTGTTGTATGAAAACCCTCAGTTAAGATACATATTTGCCGACAATGGTTCGGTATCAGGTTTTGCGGATATATATAGAAATTACCTTTCGGCTACCGGTGAACTCGAATACGGCACCGGAGAGGAAGAACTTCCGCTTTATCTTGATTTCTTATGTATGACAACGACAAAGGAAGAGTTTGTCGGTATTTCTTATACCAAAAAACACGTATTGTCCTCCTTGACCGATATTATATCGGTTGTGAAGGAAATGCAGGCTGCGGGAATTGACAATTTGCGTGTACGACTGCGCGGATGGACCGACGGCGGTCTGTATCACGGAGCGGTCGATAAATGCAAAATCGATTCGGCAATAGGCAGCGAACGTCAGTTGGAAGAACTTGCATCATTGCTTTCTTCAAAGGGCGGCTCCCTTTATCTCGATGCCGATTTTACCTTCAGTTATAAAAACGCTGCCTTCGACTCTTTCAAAAAAGCGAAGCACACCGTAAAACAAATTGAAAGAAACGTTGCGATATTCCCCAATTTTGATTTGGTAACGTCAGGTACGACCAACAAGTATCAAAAAGCCTATCTGATTTCACCTACGGTATATCCGCTTTATGCTGAACGTTTTATAAATAGTTTTGAAAAACAGGACTTTTCGAAGAACGTCGGGCTTAGTTGGGGAGCAGCGGGACAGTATATCCATTCTGATTTTCGCACCGACGGAAATATTGACCGTTGTCAGAGCGCAAATTATATCAAAACGGTGCTCGCACAGATGTCCGATGCAGCCTCCCGTGTAATGACGGATTACGGCAATGCTTATTCCTGGGCGGGTGTCGACGATATTGTTGCAGTTCCTTCATCCAACTCACAGTTTGTGTCTGAATCCGAGGCAGTGCCTTTCCTTCAGATGGTGCTGTCAGGAAGTATTTCTTATGCGGGACAGCCCCTAAATCTCGACAGGTCAAAACAGACACAGTCTGATTTATACAGCAATCTTTCGGCGCCTTATTTTGTTTTGATTACAGCCGATAACCGTCAGCTTGAAAAGGCGGATTTGCATCACAAATACTATTCTCTTCAACTTGAAAGCGGTTATATCCTCGAAACGTATAAAAGTGTACGCGAAACCTTCGGCGACTGTTACGGTGCGCGTATAGTGGATTATGGTCGCGTGTCTGAAAACGTGACCGAAACGGTTATGGAAAACGGCACCGTCTTAACGGTTAACCACGGCGAAGCGGAAATGGTGACCGAGAAAGGCGTCTTGTCGGGTTACGGAGTAAAAGTTACAAAGTAAGAGAGGGGGTAAACCCATGAAGTCAAAACAGCGTTATGTTTCATTGGAGAAAAAACAGGCTCGACAAGTATTGCGATAGTCGCATTGGACGCTTCTGGTAGGGTTTTGT
>CALDPI010000155.1 GCA_937912045.1 uncultured Clostridia bacterium | reverse complement strand
GTCCTTGATTTGCGAAGAAATAGCGTCAACGTACTCCTTCGGTGTCTTACCCTCAGCGTTGGCATATTCCTCAATCTTCTGACCGTGCTCGTCAGAGCCTGTCATAAAAAATACATCAAAGCCCATCATACGCTTGTATCTTGCAATCATATCGGCAAGAACAATGTCATAAGCGTTTCCGATGTGCGGCTTGCGCGAGCTGTAGGCAATCGCGGTGGTGATGTAAAATTTCTGTTTTTCCATTTCAATTCCTCCAAGGAGTTAGGGTTTATAAAATAAAGGTGCAAGATACACGATTATAAGACTTACAAAGAGATAAAGAAGTGCGTAAAGCGGTGTTGCGTATGCCGCGTTACCAAGGATTATAAGAAGTGCCGCCGCAACAATACCGAGAATATAGGTCAGCGTGTGGAGCGTCGTCATTGCCGCCGTTAAGCGCTAAACCTTGATGGCCGCGGTAACAATAGCGGCAAGGGCAGGAGCACTGCCGTCAAAAGCGGCGCCGCTTTCGGTGCTTTCCTCAAATTCGGTGCATTCCTCATATTTTTTAACACTGCCGCTCTTCATAACCTTAACAAAGTCGCAAGGCAGGTCAAAATAATCACAAAGCATCTCTTCGGTTATGTTGGGGTCGCAGTTGTTTATAAGCAGCGTAACGCCCATATCGCAAAGCCTGTGGAGCTCTTTTGTGATTTTTGGGTCGTTTTCATAGCCAACAATCAGCAAAGCACAAGGGTTACCGCCCGATGCAACGTAAACAGGGAAGTATCCGCTTCTAAGGATTTTCTTATCAACCTCAACCGACGGCACCGAAACGCCGTGTGTTTCCATAAGTGTTCGGTTGCCGATAAGCAGCGAATCGTCGCCAACCCAGCCGGAAATACCCATTCGCTTTTCGTACTTAACAGAGTCGGCGGTCGGCAAAACGTAATCGTCGCTTGTGCGTGCAATTCTGCGGAAAACGTGCCCTAACGGACTGCCAATCGAGGTGGTAACCGCCGCGGCATTGAAAATCGTGCGTTCAAGGTCGTTTGCGGCAAGCACCTTCATATCAAACATTTTAACCGTTCCGCGCGGGAAAATGCTTCCGGCATCCAAAACAACCGCGTTGGTGGCTTCAATTTCCTCTGCCGCTCTGTAACCGCTGAGCATTGCGCCATACTGTGAAAGACGGCGAGAAGCAAGCTTAAGCGGCAGGGAGGTAATTAGCGTGGCACTAAAGGGCGAAGAAATCGCAAACATTAAGGCAGTGAAGCCAAAAGCCTCTGCTGTTTTCAGCGTTACAAAGCAGTAAACCGCCATTAATGCAGAAATAACAGTGCCGACAACCGAAAGCACAAAGCCCTTCTTTTCAAACGGGTTTCTGCTTTGCGAATTTTTAAGGAAGCCTAAAACGTTGACGGTCTTTCTGCCGGCCGCAACCAAAGCTTCGCCGTCGATTGCGTCATATGCAATGGTGAAAGAGCCGTTATTTTCGTCAATCAAAGTGAGTGCACTTTTTTCGTCGCTGTTTGATATGCACTCAAAGTTTTTAAGTGTACGTGTTACGGTGCATCTCTTGCCAATACAGGAGAAAAGCATACCAAACACGGCAATAATGCCAAACTGTGCCAAGGAATAGCTTTCGGTAGCAACCGCAAAAATACCGTATCCGATAGAAATCAGGGTGCACATCGAAAGGGAAAGGTCCTGCTCGGTGCGTTTTCCGAAGAAAGCGGTGAAGCTCTTGAAAATATCAAGATTGATGATGGCCGCAGTAACGGTGAGCGCCAGCTGTGCAATGGCAAAAACGTCCTCAAACTGCGCTTTAACTTCGGATAAGAAGGGAAAATTGGCAATAAGCAGAACGGCGGAAATAATCAAAGTAAAGCAGAGCCGCAGATTTAAAGAAGCCTTTTTCTGCTTTAAATCCTTGCGAATTCGTGCGGCATCCTCCACCGTTTCATAATCGCCAAAAACCTCTTCCTCGGCTTCATCCTCTTCATAATCGTCAAACTCATCTGTGTCGTCCGACGTGGAGGATTTAATATCCTCCATAAAAGGCGTAACGGGAATATCCTTTATAGCGGCGAAGGGCATTGTGCTCTCGTTATCAATCGA
Organism: uncultured Clostridia bacterium; assembly: GCA_937912045.1. Taxonomy (GTDB): domain Bacteria; phylum Bacillota; class Clostridia; order Oscillospirales; family Acutalibacteraceae; genus SIG589. Next base: position 3,252 of record CALDPI010000155.1, on the reverse strand, counting down.
GGCCTCTTCGATTTCCTCGTCAGCGAATCGGTACTGATAATTCTTAACCTCGGTTTCGTGAACCATCGTAATATTTTCAGGCTCGTTTTCGGGTGTTGCCGAAAGGTCAATGACCCGCGTCTTGTCAAGCTCTTCTTCGGGCTCTGTTAAGGTGAGGGGAATATCCTCAGCCTCGGGCTCAACAATTTTTTCGGTAATGTCTTCTTTTGCAGGCTTTTCAGCGGCAATGCTCTCTTCCTGCTTTTTAGTAAGGTCGGCAGAGTGCGAAACAGCCTCGCGGCTTGGTTCCTCGGTCACCGTTTCGGTCACCTCAGCCACCTTGTTATAAAGGCTGTTCACGCGTTGCTCGGCACGCTTTTCAGCCTCGGCAATGATATCCTCAATGCTGTCAAGCTTGTAAAGCGGCTCGCCGTCGTCCGCAGGCTTTTCACCCTCTGTGAACTGCGAACAGCGCGAAAGCAGGGATTCAGCCTGCTCCTTGACCTCTTCGGCCTTTTTGTCAACCTCGTCCTTTTCCTCGCGGTGAGCCTCCATCATACGCTGATAGAGCGACTCGCCCGCGGACTGCATCGGAATGTCGGTGACGGGCGTTATGGGCTCGTTACCCTTAACCTCGTCGGCGGTCAGCGCGTGCGGCGCAAAGTTTATGTCGGTGCGCATGCCGATGGGGATGATACCCTCATCATCAAGCGTGGCAAAATTTCCGTTTTCAGCGTTTATGTAAGAATAGTCGTAATATGATTTCTTGTGTTTTTTAGAAAACAGTCCCATATTCTTGCTTTCCCCCAAAATTATTTATGTCGCTGGTCTGCAACTTCGTATATCAGAATGCCTGCGGCAACCGATGCGTTGAGCGAGTTAATCTTTCCATACATCGGAAGGCTGACAATGCCGTCACACTTTTTGGCAACCAAACGTCCGATTCCTTTGCCCTCGTTGCCAATAACAATGGCACAGGGCGCGGTAAAATCAAACGAGTGTCGGTCAGAGCCGTCCATATCTGCACCAAACACCCAAACGCCCTCTTCTTTGAGTGCGTCAATAGTGTTTGCAATGTTGGTGACGCGAGCCACCTTCATATATTCCAAAGCGCCGCTTGCCGATTTTGCAACCGTCATATTAAGAGAGGCGCTTCGTCTTTCGGGAATGATAATTCCGTGAACACCGCCGGCTTCGGCCGTTCGGATAATGGCACCCAGATTGTGCGGGTCCTCAATTTCGTCACAGATAACAATAAAGGGCGCTTCGTTTCGTTCCTTGGCAAGTGCCAGAATGTCCGAAACCTCACAGTATTCGTGCGATGCAATCATCACAGCAACACCCTGGTGAACAGCACCGCCGCAAAGATAATCCATCTTCTGCGGAGAGACCTCTTTAATAAGGATACCCTTTTGCTTGCATTTGGCAATAATCGCCGCAAGAGAGCCACCCTCGGTCCCGTGGCAGACAAGAAGCCTGTCAATTTCACGGCCACCGCGAATAGCCTCCAAAACGGCGTTGCGTCCCGCTATTAAGTTGTTACCCTGCGTGCTATCGTTCACCTATAAGTCCCCCAAGTCCATATTTAGTAATATTATATCATAAGATATTAAAAAATAAAAGCATAAAACGCAAATAATTTTTATTTTATATTTCCAATAAAAAAAGGCACAATATTCTCGGAGGGAAATAAAATGAAAACAAAGATTGTAAACATAACAGGTTATCAGCTTTTAGATTCAAGAAGCAACCCAACCGTAGCCGCAAGGGTAGAGCTGGAGGACGGCTCATATGGCTTTGCAATAGCACCGTCAGGCGCCTCAACGGGTGAGTACGAAGCGCACGAGCTGCGTGACGGTGATAAAACAAGGTATAACGGACGCGGTGTTATTAAGGCTGTTGGAAATATAAATAACGAAATTAATAAAGCGTTATACGGCTTTGATGCCTCAAAACAGGGGAGAATAGATAAAACGCTCTGCCGCCTTGACGGAACCGAAAATAAATCCCGTCTTGGTGCTAATGCAATGCTCGCCGTGTCGCTTGCCACCTGCAAGGCGGCGGCAATGTCGCACAGAATGCCCCTTTATCGATATATCGGCGGCTTTTCTGGCAGCTGGATTCCAACCCCAATGATGAATATTTTAAACGGCGGGGCACACGCTGCGAATAATATTGATATACAGGAGTTTATGATTGTGCCCCTTGGCGTTTCCACACTTGCAGAGGGGCTTCGTATCTGCAGTGAGGTATATCACACCCTCGGCAAAATGCTGTCGTCACGCTCCCTTTCTTCAGGTATCGGCGATGAGGGCGGCTACGCACCCGACCTCCCCGACGATATTGCCGCCATAGAACTGATTTTAGAAGCGGTGAAAAAGGCAGGCTACGAAAAGGAAATAAAGCTCGCGCTGGACGTTGCCGCAAGCGAATGGTGGCAGGGCGACGGAAAATATAAAATGCCTAAGCGTCAAAAGGAGCTTGACAGCGCAGAGCTGATTGCATTTTATAAGGATTTGACCAAGAAATACCCCATCATTTCCATCGAGGACGGATTGGGTGAAAACGACTGGGCAGGCTGGGAGCGTATGACCGACGTGCTCTCGAATGACATTGCCCTCGTTGGCGATGATTTGTTTGTCACGAATGAAGAAAGGCTTAAAAAAGGCTTTACCTGCAAGGCGGCCAACAGCATTCTCATAAAACCAAATCAAATTGGCACCCTGACCGAGACCGTAAACGTAATAAAGCTGGCAAAGCACCACGGCTATCAGATTGTGGTGTCGCACCGCTCGGGCGAAACAGAGGACACAACAATTGCCGATTTGGCGGTTGCCGTCAATGCCACAAGAATAAAAACAGGTGCACCGGCAAGGGGCGAGCGCACCGCAAAATACAACCGTCTTCTGATGATAGAGCAAGAGGTCAAAATATAAGAAAAAACGCTCTGCCGAAGCAGAGCGTTTAGCTTTTTGCAAATTCTTATGCAAGCTCAGCGAAGTACTTAATGGTACGAACCATCTGGCTTGTGTAAGAGTTCTCGTTGTCATACCAAGAAACAACCTGTACCTGATAGGTGTCATCGTCAATCTTAGCAACCATTGTCTGTGTTGCATCGAAGAGAGAACCGTAAGTGATACCGATGATGTCGGAAGAAACGAGCTGTTCCTCAGTGTAACCGAAGGAAGCAGAAGCAGCAGCCTTCATAGCAGCGTTGATGCCTTCCTTGGTGATATCCTTGCCCTTAACAACAGCTACCAGGATGGTGGTGGA
>CALDPI010000154.1 GCA_937912045.1 uncultured Clostridia bacterium | reverse complement strand
TTTCGTGAGAGAAATGGAGACTAAAAATGAATGGCATAATTGATAGTAAACTATTTAACATACTTTTATTGATAACAATAATTGGTGAGTTTTTACTTCCATGGATATTGAAGCATTTTTATAAGGGATATAATAGCAAGACAATGGTAATGAGTGTTTTGGGAAGCCCTGAAAGAATGCTCGCATTCTGCCACGGAATACAGGCGGCAGCCCCCGTTGACAGCTTTGCGGTACCAATAGCATCGGATATGCCCGGTTACGATTCACCCGTCGTAATGGCGGCAGGCGCTTTTGTTCAGGGCTCCTCTATCGAGCTTTCGGCAGACGGACCCATGCGCCCTCCGTACGCGGTGTTCTATCAGGGCGGTCTTACCTGGCCGCACGCAAAGCTCGGCGTAATATTATCGGTACAAAAATTGCTTGAAAAAGAACTTATAAATATAGAATAGGGGGAATTAATATGTGGTTTATTTTGTCCGTTATAACCCTCCTTTGCTGGAGTGGCTCGGACCTTTTTTCAAAAATCGGTTGCCGTGATGCAGACGACAAAAACAGTCATTTAAAAATGGTAACGGCGGTTGGCGCCGTAATGGGTCTTCACGCCCTTTATGAAATCTTCATTGGCGGTGTGGCAATATCCTTTGACGTGCTGCTCCGTTATCTGCCCGTTTCGCTTTTATACATCGGCTCTATGACCCTCGGCTATGTCGGTCTGCGTTATATAGAGCTTTCGGTTTCTTCCCCCATCTGCAACAGCTCGGGCGCACTTGTTGCCATCACCTCCCTTATCGCATTCGGCGTTACAATGAACGGATATCAGGTTGCAGCCGTTGCGCTTGTTTGTGCAGGCGTTATCGGTCTTGGCTTTGTTGAGTATTTTGAAGACGACGAGCTTCGCGCCGCACGTCAGGATAAATCCAACTATCGCTATGCAAAATCGGCCCTTGCTCTGTTGCTGCCCGTGCTTTACTGCGTGCTTGACGCGGCAGGTACCTTTGCCGACAGCCTCGTGCTTGAAACGCTGGACGAGGATTCGGCCAACGTGGCATATGAGCTGACCTTCCTGCTTTGCGGTGTTGTCAGCTTTATCTGGCTCAAGTTTGTTAAAAAGGCGAAGTTTTTGCCCCGCCGCGAAGCACCGAAATATGCAGGTGCCGTATTTGAGACCGCAGGTCAGTTTGCATACATATACGCCATTTCCGATACAGAGCACCTTGCCATGAGCGCACCGATTATCTCGGCTTATTGCTTGGCATCTGTGCTTTGGAGCCGCCTCTTCTTAAAGGAGCGTCTCTCCTGGAAGCACTATCTTATGATTGGCATTGCCGCGGTTGGCATTGTTGTTTTGGGTCTTTTTGACGAAATCGGCTAATATACTGTTGAATATATCACCGCTTTGTGATATAACTTTATTATCTTTTCAGTAGGAGGGAGACCTATGAACAGTCTGCCCGCAGGATATAAAACTCTGCTCGATACGCGACAGACGCAGATTGCCATTAAAAAGGTTAAAGACTTTTTTGAAAGAGATTTGGCAATCGGCCTTAATCTGACGCGTGTTTCCGCACCGCTTTTTGTCGGAAAGCAATCGGGTCTTAACGATACGTTAAACGGTGTTGAGCGTCCCGTTTCCTTTGACATCAAGGGACAGGACGAAACCTATGAAATCGTGCAGTCGCTCGCTAAGTGGAAACGCTTTGCGCTTGGAAGCTACGGTTTTCGCGTGGGGGAGGGACTTTATACGGATATGAACGCCATTCGCCGCGACGAAGACCTTGACAACATCCATTCAGCGTTTGTTGACCAGTGGGACTGGGAAAAGGTCATAGCGCGTGAGGACCGCACCGAAAAAACCCTTAAAAGCGCGGTCAAGTGCGTTTACAATTCCTTAAAGCACACCGAAAACTACATTGCCGACGAATATTCCTTCGTGCACAAGTTCCTGCCAGAGAAAATCACCTTTATCACCACGCAAGAGCTTGAGGATATGTATCCCGACCTGACACCCAAGCAGCGCGAGTATGAAATCACCAAAAAGCATGGTGCCGTTTTCCTTATGAAAATCGGCGGAATTCTCCGCTCGGGCGAGAGGCACGACGGACGCGCCCCCGACTATGACGATTGGGAATTAAACGGCGACGTTTTGGTTTACTATCCCGTGCTCGACATCGCGCTTGAGCTGTCTTCGATGGGCATCCGCGTTGACGAGGAAAGCCTTATGCGCCAGCTTTCCGTCCGCGGCGTGACAGAGCGCAAGGAGCTCCCGTTCCACAAGGCGCTCTTAAACGGCGAGCTGCCCTATACAATCGGCGGCGGCATTGGCCAGTCCAGAATGTGTATGTTCTTCTTAAGAAAGGCGCACATTGGCGAGGTTCAGGCTTCGGTCTGGCCCTCGGAAACCATCCGCGAATGCGAGGAAAAAGGTATAATTCTTCTTTAAACGCAAAGCCTACCTGATAACAGGTAGGCTTTAATATTGGAGGATAATATGAACACTTTCGAAAAAATATACGAGGTTGTAAAAACCATTAAAAAGGGCAGAGTGGCGACGTACGGCTGGGTTGCGGCACAGGCGGGCAATCCCCACCTTTCGCAGATTGTGGGCTATGCGCTTCACGTCAACCCCGACCCGAAAACCATTCCCTGTCACCGCGTGGTCAACCGCTTTGGCAGAACGGCAAAGGCCTTTGCTTTCGGCGGTGAGGATATGCAGCGCGCCCTTTTGGAAAGCGAGGGAATCGTCTTCCGCGAGGACGGAACGGTCGACCTGGATAAATACGGTATGTGGGTGGAAAAATGAGCCCCTTGAAAAAACCTTCGTTTTATGGTATCCTTTAATTACTTCTAAAAAAGGAGGGAACGCAGATGAGCCTGCAGGAATCGGGCGAGATGTATCTTGAAACAATTTATACGCTCACAAACAAAAACGGCTGTGTGCGTTCTATCGACGTTTGCGAGCATATGGGCTATTCCAAGCCCAGCGTCAGCCGCGCTGTCGGACTTCTCAAAAACGGCGGTTACATCACCGTTGACCGCGACGGTTATATTACGCTGACCGAGGAAGGCTTTGCCGTTTCCAAAAAAATTTATGAACGGCACACCATAATAACAGAGTTTCTTTCCTCTCTCGGCGTCAGCCAAAAGGACGCGGCAGAGGATGCTTGCCGTATTGAACACGTTATAAGCGACGCATCCTTCGAGGCCATAAAAGCCTTTCTTGAAAAGAAATAATTAAAAGCCGTGCAGATTCTGCACGGCTTTTCTCATCACAACATAATTATTATATCACACTTTTACAAAAAAGTGTTAGTAAAAATTTCAGAGAAATTTTTGGTTGTCCTGTCAATTGATTTTTTCTCCCCTCGCCGCTATAATAAAGACAGAAAAGAGAAAAAGAAAAAACTTGAGAGTAATCGAAAGGGGTAAGTCCAATGTACAGTGAGGTTAATTTTAAATAACTTTAAGGGGTGAGTCCAAAGATTAATTAGGTTTTTTCCAAAACAGCATACTGAAAATACAATCCTTTAAATATTAAAACTTTATATATAAATACTATATAATCACTTTAGGTGAGTCCAATGAAATAATAAACGGAGCCGTGGGTTAATCCCACGGCTCTTTCTTTTTATTTATTCAGCAATTCTGCAATGTAACGGCTAACGTACACGCCCTCGGCCGAGGCCTGTGAAAGCGAGTGTGTCGTGCCCGAGCTGTCGCCTATGAAGAAAAGACCCTTTTCCTTGCTTTCAAGGTGTGAATCCAGCTCCACGCGCGAATTATAGAACTTAACCTCTGTTCCGTAAAGCAGGTTATCAAAGTTTGCCGTACCGGGAACAAGCTTGTCAAGGGCAAAAATCATCTCGATAATCGTGTCAAGCGTTGCCTTTGGCATGCAAAGCGCCAGATTTCCCGGGCTTGCGTCCAGCGTGGGACGTGTGAAGCTTTCGCGCAGACGCTTTCCGTTTGTTCTGCGGTCCTCAAGCAAATCGCCAAAGCGCTGTACCATAACGCCGCCTGCAAGCATATTTGCAAGTGCGGCAACGTGCTCGCCGTATGCGTTGGAATTTTTAAACGGCTCGGTAAACTTGTGCGTTACCAAAAGCGCAAAGTTGGTGTTGCCCGTATAGAGCGAGGGGTCGTCGTAG
>CALDPI010000153.1 GCA_937912045.1 uncultured Clostridia bacterium | reverse complement strand
AAGCAGGGTCTGGAAGCCGTCACTGCGGATCAGGGAAGTTTTCTCTTTTTTCACTGCTTATCCCTCCTTCTTGGCACCGGCCATGTACAGGCCCAGTTCTTCCACAGTGGTCTTCTTGGGATCCAGCTCGCCAACGATTTCGCCAACAAGCCCTTTTTTGTTTTCAAAATCGAAAAAAGGGTTTATGTATGCGCCCGTCCACGCACCGCCAAGGCAGTTTTGCTTTTCGATTACAAGGGTGCGAAGTCCCTGTCGCGCCGCCGTAATGCCTGCACCGCAGCCTGCAGGGCCGCCGCCCACGATAACCACGTCATATTTGCCGTATATGGATGTTTTTAAGTTTTCGTTTATATGCTCGCTCATAAAAAATCCTCCTTTTATGCAAACGTTTATTTTTGTGTTTTTGGGGTTTCAATCTCTATAAAAAGTGTGTTTTGCGCTTTTTTCTTAACCTCGTCGGAAAATAAAAGGTCGGTAATGACCACGTCAATATCCTCAACAGTGCCAAGCACACGGTAGCTTTTCGAATCAAGCTTTTTATGGTCAATTAAAAAGACGCTCTTCTCGGAGTTTTCAATCATAGCCTTAATTAATTCAAAATATTCGCCCATAAAAATTTTTCCGTCAGCCGAAACGCCCGTGGCAGAAAAAAACACAATGTCTGCGGTGTAGCTTTTGGCCTGTGCGGCGGTGTCGCTGCCGCCCGTCATATATGGTGGCTCGACAATATTGCCGCCAAGGCAAATTGCCTTTATACCTGATTCACTCAAATTTGAGGCAAGATTTATGTTGTTTGTAATCACGGTTAAATTTTGAAAGTTTTTAAGATACTCACCAATATAATGCGTGGTTGTTGTGCCGTCTATAAAAATTGTCATACCGTCTTTTATAAGCTCTGCCGCACGCTTTGCAATCAGCCGTTTAACAGGGCGCATCTTGTGATAACGGAAAACAAGCGGAACCCCTTTTTGCGTTCGCAGCTCTGCACCACCGTAATGTCGCACAATTAGCTTTTGCTTTTGCAGTTCGTTTAGGTCGCGGTTTATGGTTGCCGTGCTGTAATGCAGCTCGTTGCACAAATATTTGACCGTAACGTAGCCCTGTTCCTTGATAATGGAAAGTATGGTATCAATTCTTTTTTGTGCCAAAACTCATACCTCTCTTTTGAGAAAAAATGATAATTCTTCAATAAAACAAACCTATATTGATAAAATTTGAAAAACTATTATAATTATATGCGGCATCAAAATACTTGTCAAGAGGCGCATTATGAAGGATTTAACAAAAGGCAATATATATAAGACTTTTATAATTTTTGCGGTACCAATGGTGTTGTCGGGCGTGCTTTCGCAGGGTTATTCGGTCATAAATACGATAATAGCGGGAAAGCTACTGGGCGATAATGCGCTTGCCGCCATCGGCGCAATTTCTCCGCTTGAAACGTTTATAAATTCTGTTTTTTGGGGCTATGGAACGGGCGTCGGCATATACACCGCGCATCTTTTCGGCGGCGGAAAATATTTCCGTATGAAAAGTATGATAATAAGCAACCTGGCATTTTTAAGTGCGGTAATAATCCTGATTTGCAGCGGTCTTTTGCTCTTTAGAAGCAATATTTATACCCTTCTCCGACTTGACAGCACAATCATTGCCGACAGTAACCGTTATTTCATAGTAAATACGCTCGGTAAGGTGGTTATGCTCTTTTCGGTTAACTGTTTATACATAGTAAACGCAATGGGCGACAGCCGCTTTCCGTTCTTTATGTCGCTTACCTCGGCATCGCTTAACATCCTGCTAAGCGTGGTGTTTATTTTGGCCTGCGGAATGAAGGTTGAAGGGCTGGCGCTCGCAAATGCGGTGTCATATGCGGTGGTGTCGGCATTTTATATGCTCAAGCTACGCAAAAGCTTTAAGGAGGTGGGTGTCGCAGAGCACAAGACGAAGATAAGCTTTAAGGTGATTGGCGAAACCTGCCGCTATTCTGTCCTTTCAATGCTGCAGCAATCGGTAATGTACCTGGCAGGTCTTATGCTATCCCCAATGGTGAATTCCATCGGTGCGGCGGCATCTGCGAGCTATACAGTTACTCTCCGCATATACGACGTCAATGCCGTAATTTATCAAAACTCTGCCAAAACTCTCGGCAATTATACGGCACAGTGCTACGGCGCGAAAAAGTATGGCCTTTTGAAAAAAGGAGTCAGAGTGGGGTTTGTCCAAAATCTGCTTTTTGTGTTGCCCGTTTTGCTTGTGTGCGTGCTGCTGCCACGCAGCGTGTCAATGCTTTTTTACACAGCCGACGCATCGCCCGTTTCGGTGCAGTACACGGTGGATTTCCTGCGCTACTGCATGCCTTTTCTTGTGTGCAATATAGCGGCAAACCTTTTCCACCATTTTTTCAGAGGCATAGGCAATATGACATCACTTCTCATAACAACGCTTGTCGGCTCGGGTGCAAGGCTTATAATAAGCTGGTTTTTAATAGTTCCCTTTGGCATATACGGCTATTATGCAGGTTGGGTGCTTTCGTGGCTGCTCGACGGCCTGACAGGAGTGGTAATCTACAAATTCGGAAAGTGGCGAAAAATTTTCGCAAAAACAAAAGAGCTGTCATAAGACAGCTCTTTTAATTATTTTTCAATCATTGTGCATTCGTTGTAGTCAAATATATGACCGCTTTTTGAGTAATCGCCTAAACCCTCAATGAGTGAAATCGAAACTTCATTAAAGCTTGTTTGCGTCGGAATTTTGCCAAATATTGCGCGATATGCCATGTGAGCACCGATATAACCGGCAAGTGGTGTGCTGTGCTTGTGTGAATCATTTACACAGAAAAGTGTTTCGGAGTGGCCGCTGTCGATAAAGCTGTTAATTTCCGCCTGCCAGTCCACAAGGGTGGCGTATGGGAATTTTGCCTTTGCGCGTAATATGTTATCACGCCCTTCGTTGTGTGCGGGGAAAATGGCAAGCTTGGTGTTTGAACTCTCACAAGCAGTGACTATTTTTTGGAATTCATCAGCACATAACACGCTGTAAAAGCCGCACATAAAAACTGCCCCGTAATTTCCCGCTTGAATGCTCTCCATAATATAACTGTCTCTTGTATAGGTAAAAACGTCTGCATAACCGCGTGAAACTGCCACGACAGTTAAATCATCGCCGCACATTTTTTGAAGTATGCTTCCAATGGAGGAGGAGCCTATAAAGCTGTTACCGAGTATTAAAATTTGATTGCTTGCATTTTCAATTTTAAGGGTACCGGAGATATTGTTGGAGTTAAGATATGCGGTGTGCAAACTTTCAAACATTGTCACAATGGCTTCGGAATCGATTTCTTCATAATTAACCGTTAAAACCAGTGTGTCAGAATCACCGTCCGCATTCTCATAGGTGAAAGAAAAAACACGGATAAATGAGTTGGTGCCACTCAGACGATTTATGTTGTGGGTGATATAAATATCGGAATATGTAGCGTCGGTGCTGAATTCGTTTGTGGAATACTGCGGCGCTCCGTCATTGCAGGTAATACGTCCGATTTTTTTGCCGTCGTCCAAAATATTGCAGGTATCACCACTGTGTTTTATTGACCAGTTGTAAGGTAACTCCATAGATAATTGCGTGCTGCTGTCTGCCGCGGCCAAACGAACGGTTTTATAAAAGTCGGTTTCGTCACAGACGATATCCTCATAGGTTATTTTTTTCACAGCCTCGGACGAAGTTTTTTTCTGGCTGCTTGATTGGTTGGTGTTTTGCGTAGGCTTGCTGCTTCTCGGTGCATCATTACGCGAGCTTACAGCCTGCTCTGTTTTTTCTTCCGTCTGCGGTGCAGAGGAGGTGCTGATGCGGTCGCTTTCATTATCGTCTGCTGAAAGTGGTGCTTTTGGAGATTTACAGGAACAGAACATAAGAATAAGGAGCGATGCTAACAAAAAAGAGAATAAACGTTTCATAAAAACCTCCAAAATTTTAGTTTTCTAAAAAAATTATATACTTATACAATGTTATTGTAAAGCAAAACTTATATCCGTTAAAAAATCGGACGGTGTAGTGTTATTGAGAACAGGTCTAAGATTAAATACCAGCTCGCCGTTGGGCAAAGAGGGTATATAAACCTTGTAGTATAACTGAATAACACAATCCTTATAATTCATAGGTTGATTATCCGTAGTCATAAGAATTATTTTATTCGGCTCGCCAAGTCTTGAAATTATATCGTCAAGGGTGGAATCCTTGTTTATTCCTTCAATCATTTCAAAATCGGGACGGGTTGGACTTATACCTTCTTGGTATCTGACAGTGTTTTCATAACACATAAAGCCGATTTGTGTAATATAACAGTCATTAAAATTCCTTGAGTTTCCATAGAAATTCATTATAAAAGTATCTACCTTGTTTCCGCTCGGCGATGTAAAGAAGGCTCCGCCTTGTAAAATACGGTCATCAAAAAATTTCTCTTTTACGGTAAACCCTTTACTTAAGAAATCAGAAACCTTTATTGGCATTGTAATGGTTATGCCGTCAATCGTTACTTCATAGTTTGACACTTTGTGGCTAATAGATTTATCTGTTTTTAAATCGTAGGTGTAATCCACAATTTTAAGTTCATTACCGAAGCTAGCACTATGGTCTTCTTTTAAAACATCGTAGTCATTAAGATTAAGTCTTTTAGATGTTTCGCGAACAAAATCATTATGGTCTATAATTCTGCCTATTCTGTTATTTGTGTTTAAAGCAGTTAACTTGTAAAAAACGTCAGACATTCTGGATTTGTTATTTAAATCGGTGATATAAACTGCAGAACCGTCATTTTGCAAGGTAAGCTCTCTATCCTTAGAATTATTAAGATAAAAAGCAAGATTTGCTTTTCCCGAAATCTTATTACTTGCCGACAACTCAAGTCTTATACAAAAGCCGAATTTACTGTTGTGCATAGCACTGATTTTTTTGATATCGTTATTGGTTATTAAAGAAGCTCCCGAACTGTTTTTGAAAGCTACAGCATTATTTGTAACAGATGATTCGCCGAACAAAACTGTTCCGTCATTTAAAACAATGCCATCATCTATAAACGAATTATTAGAAGCAAACAGGCCCTCTAACTGCTCGGCGGTAAAGGTTTGTTTTTTATGCATAACAAAGCAAAAATTATCGTTAAACTTTATATCATCAGCAACATATTTATAATTGCCGTTTCCTTCAAATCTACCGCAATTTATACCGATAACCTTGTCGCCCTCAAAATAAACGGTATATTCATAATTCTCTTGGTCGTAATTTTCAACCAATTTAAAACCATTAACATATTTATGCGACGAAAATGACATAGCTTTCTCTGTTAAAGAGGTCTGCATACAAGAATAATATCGTTCACCCTTTTTAAAGGTAATCATATTGTTAAAATTATTGCGGGTAATAACAACTTCAACCGAGCCTGTTCCACCAAGTTTTTGTGCCAGAAATCCTCTGGTATCATTTAAAGTAACAGTAAAATAGCTGTACATGGTGATTGTAAAGGTTGAATTAGCATTTATACTGGTTGCAGTGGAGTTTGCAAGATTTAATAATCTAAAGCTTGTATTATTTGCCAATGTTGCTACTTTGGGCTTTTGAGCCAAATCAGATAATAATACAACTCCATTTTCCGCTATTGCTTTTTTAACAGCATAGAAATTCAACTTATCTAAGCTGTTAATTTTTACATTTTCTGTTGTAATACTGCCTGAAACATCATCATTTGAATAATTGTTTTCGCTGTTGCTTTGCGGTTTACTGCTTGATGACGTTTTGTTGCCGGAGGTCTTTTTAGATGAGGAACCGCTATTCACCTCATCATCTTTTGATTGATTGTTATCTTTTGAGGGGGCACCCTCTGTAAAAACGGAACTGCTTTCTAGTTTAGAGGAAGAATCTTCTTTATTTGCGGTGTCTTTTTTACAACCGACAAAAGAAAGAATAAGGATTAAAGTTAATGTTATTGATATAATTTTTTTCATAAAGATTCCCCCTCGTTTTCATTTTTAAAAAACACTTCCAGCTCATCAATAGTAAAGGTTTGTTTTGTGTAAAGAACAACACAGAAATCTTCAATAAATGTTACATCATCTGTTTTGTACTCAAACGATGTATTTCCGAACGGTGCACATTCAAATCCAATAACCTTTGACCCTTCATAATAAACAGTGAATTTGAAATTATATTGTAATTTGTTTTTTACTATATTAAAACCTTCTATATATTTATGTGATGAAAACTCTGAATTGGTTATATTAGTATCTGTATCATATCCGCCGCCGTTCCGAAGACAGGTATAATACTTTTCCTCACGTTTAAAGGTTATCATTTCTTCTAAATCGTCTATATTATTTTTTGTAATCACGACCTCCACAAGACCTGTTCCGCCAAGCTTTTGAGCCAAAAAACCTTTTTCGTCATTAAGCTCAATGGTGAAATACGTCACCATGGTTGCGGTGAAAACCTTGTTTCGGTCTATTGGATATTCAGCATAGGTATTATTTAGTAAAAGAGCGTTTGGTGCAGTAAAGGCATCGGCACTCATTCCAAACGGAAAAAGTGATTTATCGCTGATAATCTTTTTAGCAGAATAAAAGTTGATTTTATCAATGCTGTCAATAAAATAATTTGTTTCTGTAACAGGTGGGGTGCTTGATGCGCTGTCGGAGGGGGTATTATTATATGATTGTTCGGAAGAACTTGAGGGAGTGCTGCTATTGGGGATAACTTTATTTTGCGAGCTGGTTTCCTTTTCCGAAGATTCCGACGAAGAACTGCTGTTGTGTGACGAGTTTATATCTGAAGAACTGTTTTGATTGTTGTTTTTCGAAGAATTATTATCAGATGCGTTTTGCGAGCTGTTAGAAACGGGAATATTATGGTTAAAAAATCCGCCTTTCCAGAGGCCTAAGCCTGCAATTAAAACAAAACAGCAGCAGACCGCAGGTGCAACTATACTTATAACAATTCGCTTTTTCTTTTTTTGCATTGCTATATATTTATCTCTGCGTTCAAAAATACGATTTGCTATTTCATCATAGCTTTTCATGCTGAAAACCCTCCTTATCAAGTAGTGATTTAAGAGATTGCTTTGCCCGATACACTAAATTTTCAATCTGGCGTTTGGATTTTCCCATTATCTGTGCTATTTCCTCATTTGAAAACTCTTCAAAAAAGCAAAGCCACAAAACCTGACGATATTCAGGCTTTAAATTAGACAAAGCCTTATGTACAATGCTTTTTCTTTCCTTTTTAATATATAGGTTTTCAAGGCTTGTTTCATTTTTTAAATAATTTTCCATATCCTCTGTTGAAGAGGCGGAAATTTTAGAATTATGCCTTATATAATCTATTGCGACATTTCGCCCAATGGTGTAAAGCCAGGTTTTAAATGAACTTTTTTCGTTGAATTTAGGTTTCTTAACCGCAAGCTTAAAAAAGGTTTCTTCCATTATCTCTTCAGCCGCGTAAATGTTATTCACGTAACTGTTCAAATAAAGAATCAAGCCGTCTTTATAATCTTTAATGATTAAGGTAAGACCCTCATCATCACCATTAAGGAAACGGCGGTAGCTACTTGCACCGTTATCCATTTGGTACCCCTCTCTTTTGGTTTATCCTTATTTATTAGACGAGTGTATATATAAAAACTCTCAGGAAATTGTAAAAAAATTGTTTTTTTGTAAATTTTTTCGACAAAGCGACCTGTAATTTGCAGAAATTATATGTTAAAAAAATCATACCATATTTTCATTTGTTACTCAACCAAAACAAAACCCTTGCCGTTTTGCACCCATATGCTTATAATCAATATAAAGGGGTGATTTTATGAAAAGGCGCATTTTGTTTATTGTCGTTCCGATTATAATCATAGCGGCGCTTCTTGTCATATATCCGCATATAGAAATCAAAACCGAAAATGCGCTCACAGCCTTTCGTTACAGCGGCGATTTATCGGAGTTCGATTCGCTCGGCACAGCCGACGAAACGTATTTTTATAATGAAAAATACGATATTTCTCTTTATGATTTTGATATAAATAATTTTCTTATTTTTCATAAAATCACAATGAAGTATAAAGAGGGCGATATGCGAGAGCAGCAGTTTTTGCTAAAGGCCGAGTATATGGAAAAGCTACTTAAAAATTGGGAAATCACCGAAAATGCAGACGGCATTGACGTCCATCACTTGCTTGACGGTAAAGAGCCGATAGAGCAAAACAAGCGCATGCCGTTTGAGACTTTCACGCACAGTATATATTACGTCCTCGACGGCAGAGAGAACGTGATGTATATAGGCGAGAGGGACGGACAGGTGCTGATACAAATCGGCAATTCGGATGAGGGACCGAAGTTTATAGCGTATGACTAAAAATTGATTGACAATGTACCCCTATGTATAATAAACTATTTTATATATGTTTGAATGAGGTGACCCTGTGTACATATTAGGCTTTGACATCGGCGGCACAAAGTGCGCCGTTATGACGGCAGAGTGGGACGGAAACGAAATTACTCTGCTAAAAAAAGAAAAGTGCGCCACCGACCTTGCGGTAGCGCCCGAAGTGATGATTGACAGACTTATTGAAATGGCAGACGGCATTTTGGACCGCACGCCCGATTCAATAGGCATTTCCTGCGGCGGTCCGCTTGATTCAAGACGCGGCGTGATAATGGGACCTCCCAATCTCACAGGCTGGAACGACGTTTATATCGTCAGACAGATTGAATCGCATTATGGCGTGCAGGCGCATCTGCAAAACGATGCTAACGCCTGCGCTGTTGCGGAGTGGAAATTCGGCGCGGGACGCGGCAAGCAAAACGTTGTGTTTATGACCTTTGGAACAGGACTCGGCGCAGGCTTGATTCTGGACGGAAAACTCTATAGCGGCACCAACGACAACGCGGGCGAGCTCGGCCATATCCGCCTTGACCGTTTTGGCCCTGTCGGCTTTGGAAAGGCCGGCTCGTTTGAGGGCTTTTGCAGCGGCGGAGGCATTGCTCAACTCGGTTATATGATGGCGCTTGAAAAGGCGCAGGGAGGAATATATCCCGCCTATTTCAAAAAGGGCTACACCCAGGCCGACGTCACCGCCAAGACGATTGCCGACGCGGCAGACGCAGGGGACGAGACCGCCATTGCGGTTTATAACACCTGTGGTGAATATCTGGGCAAGGGTCTGTCGATAGTCATTGACCTGCTTAACCCCGAGGTTATAGTAATCGGAAGTATTTTTGCGCGCAGTCACAATCTTTTGTGGGATGCCGCAAAGCGTGAAATAGAGAGGGAAGCACTTGCGTTATCGGCAAACGTCTGCAAGGTTGTGCCGGCAGAGCTTTCAGAAAAAATCGGTGACTATGCCGCCATTGCAACGGCGCTTATATGAGGTGATAAAATGTTAAATGAGCTTATAAACAGATACCCCTGCCTTGAAGTCTGCAGGGCAGAAATAACCGCCGCGGCAGAGGCGCTTATCGCTTGCTATGAAAAGCGCGGTCAGGTGCTGCTTTGCGGCAACGGCGGAAGCTGTGCAGACTGCGACCACATCGTAGGCGAGCTTATGAAGGGCTTTTTAAAGAAAAGACCGCTTTCCGCTTCTAAAATGGCCGAAATGAAGGCGCGCTGCAAGGATTTGGACGACGACATTCTCTGCAAGCTGCAGGACGCATTGCCTGCTACGGCACTTCCGTCCATAACGGCACTTAATGCCGCCTTCTGCAACGACGTCGACCCCGAGCTTATATATGCCCAGTCGGTTTTGGGCCTCGGACGCGAGGGGGATATCCTGGTTGGTATGAGCACGTCGGGCAACGCGAAAAACGTCTATGCGGCGGCGAAGACCGCAAAGGGCCTCGGCCTTACGGTAATCGGCCTTACAGGACAGGGCGGCGGAAAGCTTAAAACGGTCGCCGATATATGCATCTGCGTTCCCGAAACCGAAACCTTTAAAATTCAGGAATTGCATCTGCCTGTATATCATTATCTCTGTGCAGCGGTTGAAGCACATTTTTTTAGTGAATAAGTAATTGGGAGAGAATTAAAATGAAGAAGTTTACAGCACTGTTTTTGGCGGCCATAATGCTTTTGTCACTCGGCGCCTGCGGCGAGAAAAGCGCATCAACAAAGCTTTTCGACTATAAGGACCTCGGAAAGTATATTGATATGGCAAAGTATAAGGGAATCGAAATTTCCGAAAGCGACGAGGAAATCGTTGATGCAGTCACAAAGACCAATAACGACAACCTCGCATCCTTAAGTCTCGGCGAAGAGGTAGAGGTTGCTTCGGGCACCGTGCAAAAGGGTGACTCGGCGCATATCACCTACGTCGGCAAGATTGACGGCGTCGCCTTTGAGGGTGGGTCCACCGGGGACGAGGGAACCGACCTTGTCATCGGCTCAAACAGCTATATCGAGGGCTTCGAAACAGGCCTGATTGGCGCAAAAATCGGCGATACAAAGGTGCTTAACCTCAAATTCCCCGAAGATTATCATCAAAAGGATTATGCAGGCAAGGACGTTGAATTTACGGTTAACGTAAAGTACGTAACCCGCACAAACTACCCCGAAATTACTGATGAAATTGCAAAGCAGCTCGGCTATGATATGGTTATGGAGTATAACAAAGAGGTGCTTAAAAACTGCATAAAAACCGCCCTTGTTGACAGAATTGCAGAGGGCTCAAAGGTTATAAAGCAGCCCGAAAAAGAGCTTGATTATTACGTTGAAAACGACATCGCCTATTATAAAAGCTATGCAACCTCAATGGGCTATACCTTTGAAAACTATTTAAGCAGCTATAATATGGACGAAAAAGCCTTCCGCCAGCAGATAAGGGATAATTATAAGGATACAATGGTTTATTACCTCGTCGTTTATTATATTGCGAGAGAGGAAAACCTCACCGCCTCCGCGGACGAAATGAAAAAGGAATATGAAAAGCTTGCGGCAGAATATTCAATGGAAGTGTCCGAGGTTAAGGAAAAAATGCCCGAAGAACAGATGGAGTTCACCATTATTTACGAAAAGGTTCAGAACTTTATTTACGACAACGCAAAAATAACAAAATAGTATAATAAAAACCCCCTCTCGCATAGTATGAAAGCGAAGGGGGTTTTTGTGTGCCAACAATATATCTCAGTCCGTCAACGCAGGAGTTTAATCTCTACGTTAACGACACACAAAGCGAAGAATATTATATGAATTTAATTGCCGATGCAATGATTCCGTATCTTGATGCGTCGGGCATAAACTACGTCCGCAACACGAAAAATATGACGGCGGCGTCGTCCATACGTCAGTCAAACGAGGGCAGCTATGATTTGCACCTCGCACTTCATTCAAATGCAGGGGCAGGTCAGTTTGCAGGAACAGCGCAGGGGGTAGAGGTTTATTATTATCCCTATAGCGAGCAAAGCCGCCGCGCCGCCGAAATCATTGCAAACAATATGCGCCTTATATATCCGCAGCCCGAAAAGGTGCGCACCGTTGCAACCACCACTCTCGGCGAGGTTGCACGCACCCGCGCACCCGCGGTGCTGATTGAGTATGCATTTCACGATAACATCGAGGATTCAAATTGGATTAAAAGCAACATAGATACCATAGCGCGCTATACCGTGCTCGCCCTGACGGAATATTTTGGCATTCCGTTTGTTGAGCCGTCGCCCGTGCGCTACGGCATCGTCACAACGCCCACAGGTGCAGGGCTTAATCTGCGCTCCGCACCCGATTTATACTCCTCCAGCATACTTTTGTCCATTCCAAGCGGCGCCACCATCACGGTTTACGGCGAATTGCCCGAGTGGTACATCGTCCGTTACGGCGGTGTAGAGGGCTATGTTGTAAAGCAATATGTAACGCTGTCTTAAAAATACGCGGGAAACTTGTTTTCCCGCGTATTTTATGCTTGAAGAGGAAAAACTTTTGTTGTATAATAAATTGAATATATATATTTATATTCTCTATTGTGGGAGGAAGTTTATTTGCAACAGCTTAAAAACAACAGCTTTTCGGCAATGACCGAACAGAAAATATATATGGCTCGTGTGATGGAGCATTTCAAAAAAACCAAAAGCGAGCCGCCAAAAGCCTGTGTTGAAACCTATGGCTGTCAGCAAAACGTCAGCGATAGTGAGCACATAAAGGGAATGCTTGTGGAAATGGGCTTTTGCCTTTGTGACGATACTGCACAAGCCGATTTTGTGCTTTTCAACACCTGTGCCGTGCGCGAGCACGCAGAGGCAAGGGTTTACGGCAATCTCGGCGCGCTCAAGCACAATAAGCGCCGCAACCCCGAAATGATAATTGCCATCTGTGGCTGTATGGTGCAGCAGAGCGCGGTGTGTGAGAGGATAAAGAAAAGCTATCCGTACGTCGATATCGTCTTTGGCACCCACGCAAGACACCGCCTGCCCGAGTTTGTTTATAAAACGCTTTTTGATAAAAAGCGTGTCTTCGAAATAAGCGAGCAGGACAGCGAAATAATTGAGGACATGCCCATCCACCGCGACGGTGACCTTAAAGGCTGGCTCCCCATTATGCACGGCTGCAACAACTTTTGCACGTACTGCATTGTGCCCTACGTCAGAGGACGTGAACGCAGCAGAAAGCAGGAGGATATCATCGCAGAGGTGCGCGAGCTTGTGCAGAGCGGCTACAAGGAGATCATGCTTCTCGGTCAGAATGTCAACAGCTATGGCAATGATTTTGGCGAAACAGAGGCATTTCCGCGGCTTCTCC
>CALDPI010000152.1 GCA_937912045.1 uncultured Clostridia bacterium | reverse complement strand
GCAGCCCATGCAGGCACCGAAGCCGCAGCCCATGCGCTCCTCAAAGCTGAACTGGCCCGAGGTTTCGCTTTTTTTGTAGATTGCCTTTAACATCGGCTCAGGTCCGCAGGTGAAGAAATAGGTGTAGTCGTCACCCATAGCGTCGGTAACGAAGCCCTTTGTGCCGTAGGAGCCATCGACCGTTGTGACGGTAACGTTGGCGCCGAGCTTTTTAAACTCTTCCTCGTAAAATACCTCGTCCTTTGTGTTAAAGCCAAGCACCACAGAGACCTGTTTGCCCTCGGCTATTAAATACTTTGCAAGCATATAAAGCGGTGGCACGCCCACGCCGCCGCCAAGCAGCAGCGGTCTGTCACCCGAGAGGGCGGTGTTGTAGCCGTTGCCGAGACCTGTGAGCACGTCAAGCGTGCCCTCGCTCATTTTGCTCATCATTTCGGTGCCCTTGCCGACAACCTTATAGATTATGGTGAGCAGGTCCCCCTCACAGTCACAGACCGAGATGGGTCGGCGGAGATACAGTCCGTCAAGCTTTATGTTGACGAACTGACCCGGTGTCACGATATCGCTCACGTCGCCCGAAAGCGTCATTTTATACACGTTTTCGGTCAGTGGCTTATTCTCTATAATTTTTAATAAAACCTGTTGCATTCTAAAACCTACTTTTTAAGCATCTATTGTTGAAATTGTAAGTGTGGTTTCCTCCAAAACGTCCAGAAGAACCTTTACGGTATCAAGCGCTGTGAAGATTGTAACGTTGTTTTCGGTGGAAAGCTGTCTTATCTGCAGGCCGTCGTTTGCTTGACCCGCCGCACCGATATCCTTGGTGTTTATGACGTAGGCAATATAGCCCTGACGCAGCGCCTCGGGGATTTCCTCGCTTCCTTCCGAAATCTTGCCGAGGACGTGTGTGCGAATGCCGTTGGCCTTTAGGAATTTGGCGGTACCCTCGGTTGCCTGAATATTAAAGCCGAGGTTATAGAAGCGTCTGATAAGCGGAAGTGCCTCCTCCTTGTCCTTATCTGCAATGGTGGCAAACACGGTGCCATAGTTCTGCAGATGCATTCCCGATGCCTGAAGCGCCTTATAAAGTGCGCGGTTCAGTTTATCGTCGTAGCCAATGGCTTCACCCGTTGACTTCATCTCAGGCGAGAGATAGGCATCAAGCCCGCGAATCTTGTTGAACGAGAATACCGGCACCTTAACGTACCAACGCTTTTTCTCGGTTGGATAGATATCGAATATTCCCTGCTCCTTTAGGCTCTTGCCCATTATTACCTCGGTGGCGATATCGGCAAGGCTGTAGCCTGTGGCTTTTGAAAGGAACGGCACTGTTCTTGAGGAGCGCGGGTTAACCTCGATTATAAACACGTTATCGTTTTCGTCAACGATGAACTGAATGTTGTAAAGGCCGATAATACCGATGCCAAGACCAAGCTTTTTGGCGTACTGCAGGATTATGCCCTTTACCTTATCCGAAATGCTGAATGTAGGATAAACGCTTATAGAGTCGCCGCTGTGGACACCTGTTCGCTCGACAAGCTCCATAATTCCCGGAACGAAGACGTCGCGTCCGTCACATATGGCGTCAATCTCAACCTCTTTACCCTGAATGTATTTATCAACCAGAACAGGCTTGTCCTCGTCGATTTCAACGGCGGTTCTCAGGTAGTGGCGCAGCTGCTTCTCGTTGGCAACGATCTGCA
>CALDPI010000151.1 GCA_937912045.1 uncultured Clostridia bacterium | reverse complement strand
TTTCGGTTGCGGTGCCGCAATTGCAACAAGCTCTGTTGCAACAGATACAACGTTTGTCATACTCCTGCCTGAAATGGCAACCTTCCTTCCACAACGCACCGCCTCGTCAATAATTTGCTGAATTCGGTGAATATTTGAAGAGAACGTAGCAACGATTATACGGCTGTCACCGGCCTTTTGGAAGAAATTTGAAAATGATTCTCCAACAATCCTCTCGGTCGAGGTAAATCCGGGACGCTCTGCATTGGTCGAATCGGAAAGAAGTGCCAAAACGCCTTCATTTCCAAGCTCACCGAATCTTGAAAGGTCAATCACGTCGTCGTGTATCGGGGTTGTATCAATCTTAAAGTCGCCCGTCTGAACAACAAGGCCTGCAGGACAACGCACCGCCAACGCAACAGCTCCGGGGATTGAATGGTTGACGTGGATAAATTCAATAGAAAAGGCCCCAAGTTTTATCGATTTGCCGGGCTCGACCGTGTTAAGATTTGCCGATTCAAGCAATCTGTGCTCACGCAGCTTACCCTCAATCAAACCAATCGTCAGGCGCGTAGCATATATCGGAACGTTAATGTTCTTTAAAAGATAAGGCACCGCGCCGATGTGGTCTTCGTGTCCGTGTGTGATTACAAGTCCACGAATTTTATCCTGGTTTTTCAAAAGATAACCAAAATCAGGAATTACGATATCAATGCCGGGTGTATCTTCATCCGGGAAAGCCATTCCGCAATCGACTAAGAATATATCGTTTTTATACTCGTATGCAGTGATATTTTTTCCAATTTCCCCCAAACCGCCAAGCGGAATAATGTTCAGCTTTTCAATAGACTTCTGTTTAGAATAATTCTTTGTCTGTCCTTTTCCCTTTTGGGTCTGGGTGCGCTTTTGGGAAGTAGAACCATTTACACCCTTAGCCGTTGTTTTCTTTGCTGAATTTTTAGTAAATGATTTAGCAGTATTTTTTGTCTTGCTTTTTTCTTTGGGCATTTTTTCTGCCATTAAATTATTTCCTCCTAACTTTTGACACGGATAACAGCGTTTTCCGTCTTGTGACTTAAGCCACATATGTAAAACAAACAGTGTATATAATTAATAATATATATCCAGAATAATTTTAATGTCATTTGCCGCTCCTGTCAAGTTATTGTTTACTTTAATTTTGACAAAACGGCAAAAAAATAATCAAAAAACAAAAAATCGGCGCAGGAATTCATATCCCGTGCCGATTATTTAAATATTTCAAAATAATATCTTCTGTTTGATGGCGGAAAATCCTCCAAAACGCCATATTCGGGGTCGTAGAAAATCCCGTCAAAATATAACGACCAATGCCAACAATGCGGTGTTTCAAGGCTGAGAATGCAGACAGGCGGCAGGGCTTCCTTTTTTGTGACCTGTTTGCGCTCGCGCGAATACTTAATGCCATAATATTCAAGCGCCGAAAACATATCCTTAAGCTTTGTTTCACGCTCTGTTTTAACCAGCGACATAACACTATCAACCCCATCGCCCGACAGCATTGAAAGCACCGCCTGACCGCACGCCAAAGGATTTGGTTCATAAATATGCACAGGTTTTTCCACAATCGACATAAAATCACCTCAACTGAATTTTACAATAAACAAATCTAATATTCAAGAAAAAAGACGGCGAACTCGCGTTCACCGTCTTTAAAATTTAGAAATTTACAACAATATCGGTTTCGTCGGTCAGCATTGATACAGGTATGCGGTAACCATCAAGAGTTTTGCCGTTGACGGTACAAACAGCACCCTTACCCTGCTTTCCCTCGGGATTGTTAACCGTGATATGCAATCTCTTACCGCGGAAGGTTTTATCAATCTTGATGCTCTTCCATTCGGACGGAAGTGCGGGACAAATATCAATATAATCAATTCCCGGGCGTATTCCGCAGATACCCTCAACACAGCCAACCATAACGGTAGAGGCGGTACCGGTGAGCCAGTGAACGTGTGACCTGCCCGCAAAGGGTGAGCCCTTGCTTTCGGTAAACTGGCCGTGAACGTACGGCTCAAGCACACGGATTTCTGCCTTATCGTTCATATAAGCAGGTGAAGATTCACAGAAATATTCATATGCGCGGTCTCCATGGCCCATGAGCGATTCGGCAAGTATAAGCCAACCCTGCGGCTGTGAGAAAATACCGCCGTTTTCCTTTGTGTATGGGTTAAAGAGCGTCATCAAAGCGCCGTTGAAGAAATGCTTTTCATAAGGCGGATACAAAAGCGATACGCCGTATGGAGTGTTAAGAATTTCGTGCACCTTCTCAAGCGATACCTCTGCCTGTTCTTCTGTTGAAATGCCAGAAATTACGCCCCAAGACTGAGGATTGAGCCACATATTAGCCTCAATATCGGTGCGGGCACCAACAGGCACGCCATCCTCGCGGATACCTCTTATAAAGCGGTCCTCATTCCAGCAGTTTTTCTGAATAATATCATAAAGCTCGCTCGCCTTTGCGCTTAAGAAATCAACGTAGTCGGCATCATTTTTATATTTGGCAAAGCCTTTTAGAATATTCATTGCCATATAGAGCTGCATTGCAACGAAGGTTGATTCGCCCTTTTCGCCCATTCTAAGACAGTCATTCCAGTCGGCATAAAGGCCGGCAGGCATCTTGTGAGCAGCAAGGTGATTTAAACTGAAATCAATAGCGCGCTTTAAGTGCTCATAAACCGTTCCCTCTTCCTTGTTCGCAAAGGGAATAACCTCGTCAAGATATGCAGCATTACCCGTTTCTGCAATGTATTTATAGACCGTCGGGAAAAGCCACATAGCATCGTCCGCGCGGTAGTGCGGATGTCCTGTTTCCTTGACGTAGGATGCATCATCGGGTGTATCCTCGTGACCTGCGTTATGGGTGTATTTAACCAGCGGCAGACCTGCACCGTTATTAACCTGTGCAGACAGCATAAACGTGAGCAAGGTTCTTGCTCTCTCGGGGTCGAGATGGATAATGCCCTGAATATCCTGAACGGTATCGCGGTAGCCGTAGCCGTTACGCTGACCGCAGTATATGAGTGACGCAGCACGCGACCAAACAAATGTTATAAAGCACTGGAAAGCATTCCAGGTGTTGAGCATTGCATTAAACTTCTCATCAGGCGTTTCAACGTGGAAGTTATCCAGCTTTGAGTGCCAATAATTTTTAAGCTCAGCAAGCTCACGCTCGACAACCGAAACGTCCTTGTATGAAGCCAAAATCTCAGCCGCCTCATCGCGCTTTTTCTGGCCGAGGGCAAACACAAACTCGCGGCTCTCACCAGGAGAAAGGGTGATAACGGTGTGAAGAGCACCGCAAGGATTGGTGTTATAGCACATTGTGCCCGAGCACTTGCCGTTCTGAACAGCGGCCGGCCTGCCGTAACCGTTATACATTCCGAGGAAGGTCTTTTTATCACCGTCACAGCTGACAACAGGTGCACCCTCAAGGCCGAAGAAACGATAATTTGCAATACTGCCGTTCAAAACCTCGACACAGCTCTCGTTTGAAACCATTGTAATGCGGTTACCGTCAAAATAGGTTTTGGGGATGAACTGTGAATACTGCAGGTTAACCTGGTCGGTTTCATAGTCACTTTCGGTTGTAAATTCGCAGTAACCAAATACAGAAAGTTTTCTTTCGGTACTACCGTTGTTTTGCAGGCGAACGCGCCAAACCTCATAGGTCTTGCCCATCGGCACATAATATAGAACCTTTGACGTAATATCGCGGTAATCTGCCGTGATTTCGGTATAAGCGGTTCCGTGACGGCATTCGTTTTTATATGTATCAAGCGGCTTTCCGACAGGCTGCCAGGAAGCAGACCAAAAATCACCGTCCTGCTCATCGCGGATATAAACGTATCTGCCCGGGTCGTCTGCATCGTTAAAATGGTAACGCAGAATTCTGCCCTTAGCACCGCTCTTTTCAAAGCTGTAACCGCCTGCATTATTGGAAACGATTGCGCCATATGCAGGGTCACCCAGATAGTTTACCCAAGGGCCCGGTGTTGCAGGGTTGGTGATAACGTATTCACGATTTTTCTCATCAAAATAACCGTATTGCATAATTACTTTTCCTTTGCTTAAATTTTTTGACTGAAGGTTTTTTATACCATAAAAATTATACCCCATAAAAAACAAAATTTCAACTATACTTATAATATACTTTTAGCATTTCTGTGCCATTTTATAGCATTTTTAACTCATTATGCTTTAAAATGAGAATAATACATATGTTGCCTTTTAAAAACAACTATGCTATACTTTTAAAAAAGCACGCATAAATGGTGAGATGATATGAAAAAAACGCTCTACATACTTTTAGCTTTGGATATACTTGGCGTTGCCGTTCTATTTTTTGCAACACTTTCAAGCTCTGTCATTTATTCTTTTGTGGCATTAGCCTTGGGAATTCTTCAAATTGTTCCCATTGTTGCAATAATCAGCAATATGGATAATATCGAACGACTTTTTGACGAAGTTCGCCGCAATAAATATGAAATCAAAAAGATAAATGACAAATCATTAATTACCGAAACAACCGAGGATAACACGCAAAAACAGATATACACAGAAAAGTCAAACGGCACTTGGGAATGCATTAAGTGCGGAACGGTTAATAAGGAAGGAAGCGAAAAATGCCAAAACTGCAACGCGCTTTATTCCTCCCTTGTTAATCCAACCTCCAGCCCTTATGCAAAGAAAAAACTCAGCCGTTGGATTAAAAACAAATAATAAAAAGACGGCTAAAATCAGCCGTCTTTTTTACATTGTGTTCCGTCATGCTTGATTTCATAATTTTCCTTTAAAATTAAATCCTCAATAAACACAAACTCATACCCCTCGTCTTTAAGGCATTTGAGGATTGTTGGCAGTGCTTCAGGTGTATGGTCGGCATCATTATGGAAAAGGACGATACTGCCGTTTTTCACCTTGCTTGTTACTCGCTTGCAAATGCTATCAGGCGTGGCATTCTCGCGCCAATCGAGAGAGTCAACACTAGATACAAAAGTAAATATTGTAAATGCTATATGTATATGTTATCATAATAATACAGAGGTGAATTTATATGATAAGTTATATTTTTAAGAACAAAGTTAAAAATATATTTTTAACGATTTTGGCAGCCATTCTTATATGTATAAATCTTAATGAGTTACATCAATATATAATATTTGGTGTATGGGACGGTATAGCTTTAAAATTCATCAGTATAATACCATATTTATTTATTTTCATATATATGCTAACATTGAAAAGAGATTATAAATTTAAACAATTTCTTTTTCCAATATCCTTTGCGATTTTTACATTGACCGCTATTTTTTCAATAACAAATTGCTTTGATGAATATACATTTACATCTATAAATGGATTAA
This sequence comes from uncultured Clostridia bacterium, assembly GCA_937912045.1. Lineage (GTDB taxonomy): Bacteria > Bacillota > Clostridia > Oscillospirales > Acutalibacteraceae > SIG589. The sequence continues at coordinate 4,708 of CALDPI010000151.1, read as the reverse complement.
TTCGGCTTTTCGTTAATTTGATTATTAAATTTGTTCTGATTACAGGATATGCTTTTTGCTTTGTGGGAACTCTATCAAATTTCAAACGGATAATTTTTTTGCGTATAGGTTTACCGATTTGTATTATAACAATTTTCATTCAGGGTATATCGTATCATTATTTGATTGATTGGATAGGAAATACATTTTATTCAACTATTTCTTATTTGAGTGAAAGTTTCAGAGCAAGTATACTATTATTATTTTACATAAGTATTTTTATTCTAACATTGACTAAAAAGAGTGAATATATTGATATAACACCCTTCGTTGAGGAGAGAAAAATAAAAAAGGCTAACAAAAAAGCAAAAAGGCTTGCGAAGGAAAATCCAGAAGAGTTTTCTCTACCGATGGTGCCAGAGGGTTATTGGCGTTGTATAGGTTGCGGAGAAATCCTACCCGCTGATAAAGATAAGTGCGAATGTGGATATAAAAGATAAAAAAGGCGGCTTTTAGCCGTCTTTTTTACACTGCGTTCCGTCATGGATTATTTCGTAATTGTCTTTATAAATTAAATCACTTATAAATACAAACTCATACCCCTCGTCTTTTAAGCATTTTAAAATGTTGGGCAGAGCGGCGGGTGTGTGGTCAGCATCGTTATGAAATAACACAATGCTTCCATTTTTGACTTTTGAGGTCACCCTGTGGCATATTGATTCGGGCGTGGCGTTATCTTTCCAGTCAAGAGAGTCAACATCCCACTGAATTGTGTACATTCCAATGCTTTCGGTCGCTTCGATGCTGGCGTTATCATAATCACCGTATGGTGGACGGAAAAGCACGGGTGTCTCCCCCGTTACCGCCGCAATTTTCTCATTACAGGCCTTAAGCTCTGCCACCATTTGTTCACGGCTTAAGTCGGGCATATGCGGATGTGTGTTTGAATGATTTTGCACCTTATGCCCTGCATCATGCAGCTGCTTTACCGATTCGGGATATTTATCAACCCAGGCGCCCACCACAAAAAAAGTTGCAGGTACGTCGTACTCCTTGAGAATATTAATAAGCTGCTCTGTATCGTCGTTGCCCCATGCTGCGTCAAAAGAAATTGCAATTTTCTTTTCCTCGGTCTCGACGCAGTATATCGGAAGACGGCGGTTTGAATCGGCAAATACGCGCACCGAGCCTATGACCGCAATGACAGCGGCCGTAACCAGACCCAAAATAGACATTATTTGTTTTTTGGAAACAATAATATATCGCATAAAAAATCCCCCTACTCTACCTAAATGTATGTAGGGGGACTTGTCATTTATACACTATTTACCTAAATTAAACTGTTCGCCACAGCCATAGTTTTCATATACGTAATCGATATCCTTATCGCCTCTGCCCGAAAGACAAACAAGAATTGAGCCTGTTTTCTTTTCCTTGGCATATTTAATGGCATATGCAAGCGCGTGCGAGCTTTCAATCGCAGGGATAATTCCCTCGTATCTGCACAGCAGGAAGAAAGCCTCCATCGCTTCCTCGTCCGATGCGGTAACGTAGTTAACGCGCTCGGCATCGCGCAGATATGCGTGCTCGGGTCCGACGCCGGGATAATCAAGTCCGCTTGCAATGGAATATACCGGTTGCGGCTCACCGTTTTCGTCCTGCAGAACGTAGCTTTCAAAGCCGTGAAGCTTGCCCTTTGTACCAAACTGCATTGTTGCGGCGTGGTCACCGATGCCACTGCCGCGACCGAGCGGCTCAACACCGTAAATCTCGACAGGGTCGGCAAGAAAAGGAACGAACATACCAAGTGAGTTCGAGCCACCTCCAACACAGGCACAGACAGCGTCAGGCATAATGCCTGTCATATCCAAAAACTGCTCTCTCGCCTCGATACCGATTACCGACTGAAAATCTCTGACCATTTTCGGAAACGGATGGGGTCCGAGCGCCGAACCGATGCAATAAATTGCGTTGTCATATTCGTTGAGATATGCTTCAAATGCAGCGTCAACTGCCTCTTTGAGAGTTTTAAGTCCCTTTGTAACGGGAATTACGTTTGCGCCGAGCATCTTCATTCTGATAACGTTCGGATGCTGTTTGGCAATGTCAACCTCGCCCATATAGATATCGCATTCCATACCGAAATATGCGGCGGCAGTTGCCAGGGCAACACCGTGCTGGCCTGCGCCCGTTTCGGCAATGAGCTTCTTCTTGCCCATATATTTTGCAAGAAGACCCTCGCCCATACAGTGATTAAGCTTATGCGCACCTGTATGATTCAAGTCCTCACGCTTGAGATAAATCTGGCAGTTGCCAAAGAGCTTTGAAAGGCGCTCGCAATGGTAAACGGGTGTCGGACGTCCCTGAAACTCTTTGCGGATGCGGCGAAGCTCGTTTATGAACTGTGCCGAATGGCAAATTGCCTCATAAGAATCGTTTGCCTCCTTAAAAGCAGGCTCAAGCTCGGGCGGTAAAAAGGCACCGCCAAACTCACCGAAGTATCCGTCCTCTGTCGGAAATTCTTTTAAATAGTTGTCAAAATCTTTATATTTATTCATAAATGTTCTCCTTAAATTTTTATCTTTTAAATTCATTTAAGAATCGCCATCGTTTAGAAAGAATTTTCATAAAATCACCCAAAACCAAATAATAAAAAACCTGTCCCTTAAGTTTAAGGGACAGGAATAATTACCTGCGGTACCACCCAAATTGGTGCAAAGCACCCACTCATTCTCATACAAAATATGAGCTGTACTGTAACGGGTACACCCCGTCGGTTACTACTAACGCATTGCGTTTTCGGCCGCCCTCATAAGTCCATTCGTCAAAACTTTCACTGTTGCATTTCCACCGTCGGCAACTCTCTTTAAGCTATGGTAAAGACTACTACTCTTAATCACAGGTTTAATTTTTAAATATTTTAACACCGCACACCAAAATTGTCAATAGCTTATATTGAAATTCTGTGGGCAATATAAAGGTCATCGGTATCAACAGATTTCTTCATATTGAGTGCTTCGTAAATATCATAATCTACAATCTCGCCCTTTTTATATGCAACAACACGGTTTCCAATGCCCTCTCTCAAAAGCTCAACAGCGGCAAAGCCAAACTTTGTTGCCATAACTCTGTCGCGAACGGTCGGCGAGCCACCACGCTGAACGTGACCGAGAACGGTTGCGCGTGCATCAATACCGGTTGCTTCCTGTAGCTTTGCAGCCATTTCGTTTACATCACATACGTTTTCGGCAACAATTATCAAATAGTGCTGCTTACCGTTGTTTTTTGCATAAACAACACGGTCAAGAACGTCACGCTTGAAATCATAATCCTGCTCGGGAACGATTATCGAGGTTGCGCCGACGGCGGTACCAACCTGAAGTGCCAGATGGCCAGCGTGTCTGCCCATAACCTCAATAATTGAGCAGCGGCAGTGTGACTGTGAGGTATCGCGCAGCTTATCTGCGAGCTCACAAGCGGTATTCATGGCCGTATCAAATCCGATGGTATACTCGGTTGAGGTAATATCGTTATCGATTGTTGCAGGAACACCAATGCAAGGAATGCCCTGCAAAGACAGGTCACGTGCGCCGCGGAAAGAACCGTCACCACCGATTACAACGATGCCGTCAATTCCCATCTTTTTGCAATTCTCTGCTGCCTCCTTAACACCCTCAGGTGTTTTGAATTTTTCGTTTCTGGCAGTTCCGAGTACAGTGCCGCCACGCTGAATTATATCAGAAACAGAACGTGGTCCCATTTCAACAATCTGACCGTCAAAAAGTCCGTTATATCCGTTAAGAACACCCACAACCTCCATGCCTCTGTAAATTGCAGTCCTGACAACAGCACGAACAGCGGCGTTCATTCCGGGGGCATCTCCACCACTTGTTAATACGGCAATTTTTTTCATACTCATAAATTTTTCATCTCCACAAAAAAATCCGTCATTTCAACAAAACAAGGTTATTATATAACATTATTTCGTTAATTTCAACAAATTTCCACAAAGATACGCTAATTCAATTTCACCGATTACCGGAATATTTTTTTCACGAAAACTGTCTGCAAATGGTGTATCAGAAGGTACTCCCGGACTCAAAACAACCATCTCTATCTGTGCTTTTACCTCTTGTGGCAACTGACCAATAATAATCTGTGCATTGGTTCCTTCTTTAAATTTACCTCTTATAACATTTGTATCTACTTTCGTATTTTCATCAAATAAAACAGGGGCTGCCCCTACTTTCTCTAAAAGTTCAGTAGAACCGATTCCACTGATTCCACATCCTACCACCAATACTTTTTTTCCTGTCCAGTTCATATCAATGTCCTTCTTTCCTGTCTACATTGCCATTAATGCTACCAGACATAACAGTGCTGTAACAATAGAAAATACAGCAACTACTCTGGTTTCAGACCATCCACACAATTCAAAATGATGATGGATCGGTGCCATTTTAAAAATTCTTTTTCCTTTGGTAATCTTAAAATAACTTACCTGTAGCATAACAGATAAAACTTCGATCAAATAAATAGCTCCGACAATTACAATAAAAATTGGCATCTGCAGCATATAGGCAGTTCCTGCAACAAAACCACCCAATGCTAAAGAACCGGTATCTCCCATAAATACACTGGCCGGATGTACATTAAATAATAAGAAACCAAGCAACGCTCCCACCACTGCACAAGTGATCGGCTCAATACCACTCTGCGTACCAATCGC
>CALDPI010000150.1 GCA_937912045.1 uncultured Clostridia bacterium | reverse complement strand
AATTGCTTGGCGAATCCACCAAGTAGCATAGGTTGAGAACTTAAAGCCCTTGGTATAATCAAACTTATCAACCGCCTTAATAAGACCAACGTTACCCTCTTGTATGAGGTCGAGGAAATGCATTCCTCTGCCGACGTACTTCTTGGCGATGGAAACGACAAGGCGCAGGTTGGCCTCGGTCAGACGTTGTTTTGCCGCCTCATCACCCTGAGAAATTTTCTCAGCAAGGCCGATTTCCTCGTCGATTGACAGAAGCTGAACGCGTCCGATTTCGCGGAGATATACCTTTACGGGGTCATCAAGTGATATGTTGTCAACCGACAAATCACCGTCAAACTGCTCGGCGTCGAGTTCCTCGAGCTTAAGCTCGTCCTCGCTCGGTTCTTTATCAAAGTCGATATCAAGCAGAGGGGTTTCGCCTGTGAGCTCGTCCAAATCCTCCGGCGGTGTGCCGAAATCATCATAGTCGCGCTCTTCCTCTGTATATTCCGTTTCCTGCTTGTAAGTGTTTTCTTCGGCAACGGTTACTTTTTCCTCTGTGGTTTTTTTCTTACCCATATTGCTTATTCTCCCTTTTTATTCTCTGCAATTTGTTGCATTTTCTTTGCCCAATCGTCAAGCGACAAATCCTGGTCTTTATCAGCATTAACCGTTGCTTTCTCTTCTAATATTACCTTTATGCAATCGTTTAATACCGTTTTTGCGTTTTTTTCGGCCATTACGCCGTTTTGAAGCGACACAAGATAGCCCATTTCCTGTGGGGTGAGCCTATCGCCCAGCAGCGTTATATCCGCAATGGGATGTCCGTTTTTGAGAAGCGAGCAAACCTCGCCCAGAATTCGCTTGTTAAGCGGTGTGAGCATATCCTCTGCTGAGAGACGGCTCTCAAACGCGCTATAAAGGTCGGGGTGGGACAAAAGAATTGAAATTATTGCCTCCTCCGCCTTTACGGCACGCGGATACCTGCGGCGGTCAGGATTGACATCCTCGCGGTTGATGCGCGGTGTGACAACCTCGCGTATTTCTTTTTTATACTGTGTTTTTGCGTGCTGCTTTCGCGTGCTTTCTATCTGCGATATGAGTGCGGTTTTGGAAACACCGTATTTATCGGCAAGCCTGCCTGCATACAAATCGACCGTTAGTGAATCGTACACCAATGACAAGATTTCTGCCGCACGCTTTAAATACTGTAGTCTGCCTGCGTCGGTCGTGACGTCAATTCCCTCGGCGGCGGTCAAAAGCTTATATTCAATATCGCTCACGGCACCGTCAAGCAATGCGCGGAACTTTGCCGCACCGTTTTTCTTTATAAATTCGTCGGGGTCTTTGCCGTCCGGTATGACGAGCACGCGGATGCGGATGCCGCTGTCCTTGAGCGTTTCAATGGTGCGTCTTACGGCCTTTTGGCCTGCCTCGTCCGCGTCGAGCGTGACAACTATCTCCTTTGTGTAGCGCGAAAGCAGCTTGACCTGCTCCTCACCAAAGGCGGTTCCAAGCGCGGCAACGGCATTTGTAAAGCCTGCCTGATGCAAGGAAATTACGTCCATATTACCCTCAACGAGAATTACCCTTTCTGCACAGTCAGCCTTGGCAAAGTTGAGAGCGAAAAGGTGCTGACTCTTCTTATACACAGGGGTGTCCTGCGTGTTGACGTACTTGCCCTGTGCTTTATCGTCACCCGGGCGGGCTCGTCCGCTAAAGGCAATGCAGTTTCCGCGCAGATTAAATATCGGAAACATAATCCTGTTGCGGAAACGGTCAAAATATGTACCCCTGTTGCTCTGCGATATGACGTTTGCCTGCACCATATCGGCAAGCGAGAAACCCTTGCTTTTCAGATATTTTAGCAGTGAATCCCACGAATCAGGCGCGGCGCCGAGGCCGAAGCGCTTTATTGTGGCTTCTGTAAGGCCTCTGCCCTTTAAATAATCAAGCGCCCATTTGCCGCCCGGCGACATCAAATACGAATAATAAAAGCGGGCGGTTTCCCTATTGATTTCATATATTCTGTTTTTAAGCTCCTGCATGGAGTTGTCATAGCCGCTGTCCTCGGGTATCTGTATGCCCGAGCGCTCGGCAAGGAGCTTTACCGACTCCATATAGTCGAGATTTTCTATAAGACTTGTAAAGGTGATAACGTCGCCGCCTGCGCCGCAACCAAAGCAATAAAACGAGCCGTTTTCGGGATAGACGGTGAACGACGGTGTTTTTTCGTTGTGGAACGGGCAAAGTCCCACAAGGTTCTTGCCCCTGCGACGCAAATTCACGTATTGCGAAATCACCGATTCGATATCGTTCCTGTACTTTATTTCAAGCTTTAAATCTTCTGTCAGTGCCAAAGCTACACCTCCCAGAATTTTGGTATGAAGATATCCGAATATACCGTAACGGCATAGTGGTCGGTCATACCCGAAACGTAGTCTGCGGCGGCACGCTCTACACCTTCGCTGTCGCGCACTCTGGCATACTCGCCCACGAGCTTTTCGGGGTGGCGAAGCATATATTCATATATGCCCGTAACGATGCCGTCGACCTTTGTTTCTTCATTTTTCGCCTTTGGATTTCGGTACACGTTAGAAAAGAGAAACTCGTGCAAGGCATCAAAATGGCGCGCGGTTTTGCTGTCCATAACGATGTCGTCCTCACTGTTGCGTACAACCGAGGTTACAAGGCTGTTAATACGCTGGCTTTTGGTAGCACCTAAAGCCTTTACAATGTCCCGTGGGAGCGATTCCGCCGAGATTATATCACCGCGGACAGCGTCATCAATGTCGTGATTTATGTAGGCAATGCGGTCGGATATGCGGACAACGCGACCCTCAAGCGTTGAGGGCAGCTCGCCCTTGGTGTGATTTTTAATTCCGTCAAGCACCTCGTGCGTGAGATTGAGTCCTCTTCCGTCGCGCTCGAGCAAGCGGCAGACGCGCACGCTCTGCTCATAGTGGGTGAAATCAAACGGTGCGCACTTGTCCAGTGCGCGTTCACCTGCATGGCCGAAGGGCGTGTGACCCAAATCGTGCCCGAGGGCGATTGCCTCGGTCAAATCCTCGTTAAGACGCAGAGAGCGTGCGATTGTACGCGCAATCTGTGCGACCTCAAGCGTATGTGTAAGTCGGGTGCGGTAGTGGTCAGACTCGGGCGATAGGAAAACCTGTGTTTTGTGCTTTAAACGGCGGAACGCCTTGCAATGTATAATCCTGTCGCGGTCACGCTGAAAGGCGGTGCGCATATCGCACGGTGCCTCAACCGTTTCGCGACCTCTTGTCGCCTCGCTCAGTACGGCGCGCGGTGAAAGCGTTTCGCGCTCAATTCGTTCTGTTGTTTGTCTGATATTTTCCACATAATCACCCCTTTGCTTATATTATTAGCTTTTTTTCATCAAAAGACTTTATTTTTTACAAAAATTTTCTCTTTATTCTCATCAATTTTCAGTTTTCCGAAAAATATCTTGTGAAGTGTTTCCAAAAAGGCGGTTTCTTCGTCCTCTCGCACGGCGACGGTCAGCGAAACCTCACTTGTGAAATCGGTCCCTTCTATAATGCCGAAGCGCGAAACCGTTTTTTGCAGATATTCAAAATCTCCGTAGGCGCAGTGAAGCACGTAACGGACGCAGGGCACCACAGTGACCTTCTCTGCATCAAGAAGCGCCTGCTTTGCCGCAGAGGAATATGCACGCACAAGTCCGCCCGTGCCGAGCAGCACGCCGCCGAAATAACGCGTAACCACGACACAAACGTCGGTAACTGTGCTGCCCAAAATCACATCAAGAATGGGCTTTCCTGCCGTTCCGTGCGGCTCGCCGTCGTCCGAATAACGAGTGATGCCGTTTGAAAGTGAATAGGCAAACACGTTATGACGCGCATCGTGAAATTCGGCACGCTTTTTGGAAATGAACTCTGCCGCCTCTTGCTCGGTTTCGATATGCGCCGTCACCGCGATAAAACGCGAACGCTCCACAGTTATTTCACGGACACAAAGTCCGTCAACGGTTATATAATTGCTCACAAAAGCGCACCTCCATCAAAAAAGAAAACCGCATCCGTTTGGACGCGGTACTTTTTAGCGTTAGTTTTCTTCAATGCCGAAACGCTTCTTGAAACGGTCAACTCGGCCACCTGTGTCTACCAGCTTTTGTCTGCCAGTGAAAAACGGATGACATTTCGAGCAGATATCCAAACGAATATTCTGCTTGGTCGAGCGTGTCTCAAACTCAGCACCACAAGCACACTTGACAACTACCTTGTCGTACTGTGGATGAATACCTTCTTTCATACCGTCACCCCTTTCAAATCTCGATAACATACAGATAATAACACAAAGTAAATCAAAATGCAAGAAAAAATTTAAAACCAAGCAATAATTTTATTTTTTATTTTTTCATATACCTCTACAACCTTGAATTTTATAACAAATTTATCACTGTTTTTTGCGATATTTACGGCGCTGTCCGATGCCGTGTCCGACAAATCGCCTGCGGCGCCCACGCATATACTTGGGAAAATTACGCACCACCAATTTTTGCCCTCTGCCCTGCCGATTTCTATTTTAAGCGCATCGTAAACACCTGCAGGCAGGCTGAAATCGTCGTACACGCGGGTGTCAAAAAAGGCCTCTCCCACGCTGACGCTCACAGGATAGTCACAGCCGTTTTCACGAAGTGTGTTCTCAGCTATACGCTTTATAACGTCCTTGTTGCCGTCCGCGAGGACTACCGCCTCCGACAAAGTGTCGGCGCCTGTGAAAAGCCCCTCGCTTTCGTTTAAGAGGGCGTCGCGCACAGAGAGCTTGAGTCTTTGGTCCTCGACACTATCGGAGTTTGCAAGAATGTGCAAGCGCAAGACGTTGCTTCGAAGCTCCTCGCACGAGGCATCAAAGCTTGTCATTGATAAAAGCACCGAAAAAATGAGTGCGATAGCAAGTGATATATTAAACAGTCTGAATTTTGAACACATAAAAATCTTCCGTCCTTTCACACATAGAGGTTTGACGGAAGATTCTTTATTTATTCAAATTTAATTCCAGAATTTTCCGTTTTACAGGAAAACACCGTTTCATACTTTTCTTTAAGCTTTATAGCGGCGCGCTCTGCCGACTGCAAATCCTTAAAAACACCGAAGACCGATGGTCCGCTGCCCGAAAGGCAGGCACCGTATGCGCCACTTGATATCAGGTCTGCCTTTATTTCATCACAGGGGTAAACCTTTTCAAAATCATTGAATATAAGCGAGGATATATTTTTTATATCGCCTGTTTCAATGCTTTCTGCGAGCCTTTTGACGTCTTTTCTGCGGTCGGACAGGCCGATATCATCAAGCCGCTTATACATCTCGCCTGTGGAGGCTTTTACCCCGTCCTTTATGATAACAATTCCGCATTCAAGGCTTTTTATTGAGGAGAGCTCCTCGCCCACGCCGCCAACCATAAGCGTGCCGCCCTTTAAAAACATCGGCACGTCGGCACCCAGGGAAAGCGCCGCTTTTTCAAGCCGCTCCTCACTTAAGGGGTTGCCGAATATGCGGTTGAGTGCCAAAAGCACCGCCGCCGCGTTGCTGCTGCCGCCGCCCAGACCTGCCGCAAGGGGTATTTTCTTTTCAATGTGGATGCGCGCGCCGCCGTAGCGTGAAAACACACGCGCCGCCTTATAGCAAATGTTGTCCTCGCCACAGGGGGCAAAATCGGAGGTAACGCTTATCAAATCGTGCTCCTCCACCGTTATTTTATCCGCAAGGCTCAAGGTTTGCATAACCGAAGAAAGACTGTGATAACCGTCATCCTTTTTTTCATAAATGGCAAGCGCGAGGTTGATTTTTGCAGGGCTTATCAAGGTTATGCGGTTTTTTATACTGCTTATCGGCATTTACATCGCCGCCTTTTCAATTACTTCCCTTATTTTTTCTGCACCGTCGCCGTTCTGCGCCGAGAACGGAATGAAATTATCGTTGCCCAAAAGCGTCCTCATACGCTCACACGCGGCCTGATATTCGCCTTTATTAAGCTTATCGCTTTTGGTGAGCACGACGGTGAAGGGGATTTCCATCTGCTTTAGGAAATCTATCATATCAAGGTCAAAATCACTCGGTGGATGGCGCATATCAACGAGCTGAAAGGTCATTTTAATGTTTCTGCCGCTTTTAAAATAGGTTTCCATAAGGTCGGCCCAGCGCATACGCTCGGCATTGGCAACCTTGGCATAGCCATAGCCCGGCAGGTCGACAAGGCGCACCCCGTCGGTGCTGTAAAAATTAATTGTTACGGTTTTACCCGGCTTTGTGCTGACACGCGCAAGGCCTTTTCGGCCGATTACGCGGTTGATAAGCGAGGATTTTCCAACGTTTGAACGGCCAGAAAAACAAATTTCGCACACGGTTGAGGGCGGCATTTGTGCCGCGGTGCCAAAAGCCGCTTCAAACTCTATTTTATTATAGTTCATTGCCGTCCCCTTTAAAAAAGATTTTTATATAAATTTGAGCTTGCCATACTGACGTAGTCGTCCTTGGTTACAACAACGTGGTCATACAGTCTGATTTGCACCTGACGAAGCGCATTTGAAACACCGCGCGTGACCTCAATGTCCTGCTGGGACGGTAGGGCTGTACCGCTTGGATGGTTGTGGCAAAGCACTGCGTGTGTGGCATTGTGACGAAGACAAAGCTCGAGCACCTTTCGCGTGCTGACACCCACAGAGGAAATGTCGCCCTCGCCTATTATTTCAAAAGCGAGAATTTCGCCCGTCTGCCGTGTGAGCAGAAGCGCCACCGTTTCGTTTTTATAATCGCGCATTCGTTTATAAAGATATTCGCCCACGGCATCGCGCGAGAAGAGAAAGTGCTTTTTCTCAGCGCGCTCCTTTTCTGTGCGGCGGTTTATGTGGCGCATTATTTCAAACAGCGCCGCGGTGTTGTCGGTTACGCCACGCACCTTCTTAAGCTCACTCGGGTCGGCGGAAAGGACGTTGTTAAGACTGCCGAAACGATTCATAAGCTCGTGCGCTATTGGGTTGGTATCCTGTCTTGGAACCGAAAAATAAAGCAGCGTCTCAAGCAGAAGATGTGTTGGTGTTTTATCGTTAAACGCGCCTGAGAGCATCTGCTCCTTTACACGCTTTCTGTGCCCGTTGTGCACGTTATCTGCCGATTTTTTCTTATTTTGTGGCAATGTATTGCACAACCTTTCAAAATTTAGTATAATCATACCATAAAAGTATGGAGAGTTTTTAATGAAGAGTTTTACAGTAGGTCCCAACGATGCGGGACAAAGACTTGACAAGTTTATAACCAAGACAATGCCCGCACTTCCAAAGTCACTTATGTATAAATACATACGCTTAAAGCGCATAAAGGTGGACGGCAAGCGCGCGGAAATTAGCACGCGGCTCCCTCTCGGTGCCGTTGTTGATGCATATATAAATGATGAATTCTTTGAAAAGGGCGAGGAACGGTTTGATTTTCTCACAGCCTCGCGCAATTTGGAAATCGTTTATGAGGATGAAAACATCATACTCATTGACAAAAAACAGGGCGTGCTTGTCCACCCCGACGACACGCAGTACACCGACACGCTTATTTCACGCATACAGCGTTACCTTTATGAAAAAGGCGAGTATGACCCACGTGCCGAAAACTCCTTTTCGCCTGCGCTTGCCAACCGCATTGACCGAAACACAGGCGGAATTGTCATCGCGGCGAAGAATGCCGAGGCGCTCAGAATTTTGTGTGACAAGATTAAATACCGCGAGCTTGACAAGTTTTATCTTGCCGTAGTGCACGGCTGCCCCAAGGAGAAAGAGGCGGTTCTGGACGGCTTTCTTAAAAAGGACGAAAGCCGCAACCGTGTTTTTATTGAGAAGAAAATGACCGAAAACGCACGCACGATAAAAACACATTACCGCGTGCTGAAGGAAAAGGACGGTCTTTCACTTTTAGAGGTTGAGCTGCTCACAGGTCGCACACACCAAATCCGCGCACATCTGGCCTCCATTGGCCATCCCCTTTTGGGTGACGGAAAATACGGAAGGTCGGGTGACGACCGCAAGCACGGCTTTAAGCACCAGGCGCTTTATTCATACAAGCTGCGCTTTAACTTCACAACCGATGCAGGCATTTTAAACTACCTGAACGGCAAGACCTTTTCGGTTAAAAAGGTGTGGTTCTGTGACGAACTGTTTTAAAGCGGTATTTCAATAGTCTTTCCGAGATGCTCGTACTTACGGCAGGTTACGCCTGCTGCGGCGAGCATCTTTTTTGATGCCTCGACGCTGTCGGTGCCGTCATACTTGTTGTCGGCATAGATAACCTCTTTTATTCCGCTTTGAATAATTGCCTTTGCACATTCGTTGCAGGGGAAAAGTGCAACA
>CALDPI010000149.1 GCA_937912045.1 uncultured Clostridia bacterium | reverse complement strand
AAAACAAACTAGTGGGTTAAACATTATTTATTGTGCCTTGCCTCAGCGACTTACGCAAAAGAAAGCGCGCTTCGGTCAAAAAGCGCGCAAAAATATGTATAATTTTCGGATTTTCAAAGAGTTTTACAAATAAAACCTTTTATGCCTTAGGATCTTCGCCGTATGCGTTAGCTCCACGGTCGCCTTCCTTGCAGAAAAGGATTATGAGCCAGATAAATCCGATAAGAGGAATCAGGCAGATGAAGCACCACCATCCGCTCTTTCCGATATCGTGAAGACGTCTTACAGCGACAGCTATGCCAGGAACGAACAACGCGAGCGAATACACATAAGAGAACCAGTCGCCGATAAGCATCGCAATCAGACTCACAACAATACCGATGAGCATATTGAACAATGTAAAATACCAATACTCAGACCTTCTGGCCCTTCCGTTGAAATCCGCATATTTGTTGCGGATGACATTAATGAAATACTGTTTGAACATAATTGTATAAGTTAGTCAGGTTGTACGGTTAAAACATTTTCCTCTTCTTGAAGATGCCGAAGATGACCAGCAGGGATATGACCATCAGGGCGAGGATCACGAACCAGGCCGCCCCGGAGTGGCCGAAGAACCATCCGAACTTCACGTTCATTCCGAAGAAGCTGGCGATCAGGGTCGGAGGCATCAGCATTAGGGAAACAAGGGTGAAGACCTTCATAATCTTGTTCTGGTCGAGGTTGATGATACCGAGAACTGTGTTCTGAAGATATTCAAGTCTCTCAAAGCTGAAGTTCGTATGATTGATAAGAGAAGATATATCCTTCAGAAGCACATTAAGCTTCGAATGATATTCGACAGGATATTTCTTGCTCTTGATGATGCTCGAGATGACCCTCTGCTTGTCAACGATGTTCTCACGGATGAGCATCGTATTGTCCTGCAGCTGGTTGAGGTCCACGAGGAATTCCTCGCTGATGTCTTCTCCCAGACTTACCTTCTTGTTGTACTGGGTGATCTCCTTTGATACGAGCTCGACCATATCGGCATCAAGGTCGATACGCTGTTCCAGAATGCTCAGGAAGGCCACGTGTCCCGAATCATACATCTTCGGGAAGGCGAGCATACGACGCTGCAGGTCGGTAAAGCTCTTCAGAGGGCACTCGCGGAGCGTGGTAAGTATATCGCCGGTCAGGATGAATGATACAGTCTCTTCGTTGTACTCGTCAGGTCCGGGAATAAGGAAGCTGGTATTGGCGAAGATTGCCTTCTCGGTCTCGTAGAAACGTGATGATATCTCGATCTCCTCTGCCTGCGCACGGTTCTGGATCGTTGTACCCAGATAGTGTTCCACTGCCCTTTTCTCCTCGCCGGACGGGACAAAGAGGTCAATCCATACCACATCGTTATATGCGATAGAAACGAGATCCGTTTCCGACTGGGAAACCATAATCTGTCCGTCTTTCTTGTAGAAGATCTCTATCATACTCCACCTCCCTTTTATTAGACTTAAATACGAAACAGGCCTGCATACACAAATGCAAGCCTGCAAATTTATCTTTTTTCTTCGAGAAGTCCAAATCTATGGCTTGAAAATCTGCCTGTTAACTATCGAACGGCCGAGAGTCAGTTCATCAGCATATTCCAGATTGTCTCCGAACCCCAGTCCTCTGGCCAGAGAAGACACCTTCACTCCGTAGCGGGATATCTGCCGGTAGATATAGAATGCTGTCGTCTCCCCTTCCACATCACCGCTTAGAGCGAGTATGACTTCTCCCTGACTGCCGTCACCTCCCGGTGCATCAGCCTCGAAAAGAGCTTCCGGAGAGACAAGTCCGGCCACACGATCGACCAGTTCCTTCACCGTGATATCCGATGGACCGACCCCGTTTATCGGAGAGATTATGCCACCCAGCACGTGATATACCCCATTATACTGCCCCGTATTCTCTATGCTCATAACATCGCGCACATTCTCCACTACGCAGATTGTCCTGTGGTCACGGGAGCGGTCCGAGCATATCGAGCATATATCCTCGTCTGAGATCATCATACACTGACGGCAATATCGGGCTTCATCCCTTAGCCTGTCTATCGCTGACGTAAAATGATGCACATTTTCGGCAGGCTGCTTCAGAAGATGAAGGGCAAGGCGCAAAGCGCTGCGGCGACCGACTCCGGGCAGAGAGCTGATTGCGTCCACCGCATCTTCAAGCAGTCCGGAAGGATAATTCTCTTTATATGACATAGCTGCAATGATATCTTACAAGTTCATCTATAGGGGACTTCAGGAATCTTACGAATTCCAGTCCATATAGTTTTCCGGCTTCACGAAGGATATTCTCGCAGGCACAGCCGAATGAGCCTACCACGCCGACCTTCCTGGCGGCATCCTTGTCACGGGCAGTTCCGGCATACCTCGCCAATGCCCTTTTCAGGAAAGAACCGATACAGTCCTGCACCATCGCCTGGATATAGGGATCGGATGTATGTGCCAGTACAAAAGGAGCCATAGAAGCCATAAATGCCGATGCCGCCTTTTCCTTATACACCTTGCGGACGATCGCAGAATAATCCAGTCCTGTCTCGGCAACAAACTCTTTCTCAATGTTTTCCGGAATCAGTCCTTTCACCAGATCAGCCAGAAAGGCCCTGCCCAGGGCTACCCCGCTGCCTTCATCACCCAGCACATACCCTCCTGGACGGATGTTCCTGACGATCTCTCCTTCTTCATACAGACAGCTGTTCGATCCCGTTCCCATTATCGCCACCACACCGCTGCCGTCACCGAAAAGCGCTCTTGCAGCAGCAAGGATATCCGAATGGAATTCGATTCTTGCAAACGGGCACCAGTCTTCAAGCAAGGCTCTTACCGGGGCTGAGGAAGCCTCCGACACAAGGCCGGCACCATAAAAGAATATTTCCTCCACCCGTGATCCGGACGGATTCAGGACCGGCACTGCGGCGCGGACTATATCACGTATATGCTCCCCTTCAAGACAGGTCGGACTGAGGCCTTCCGTAAGAGCCTCACGAACCGTTCCGTCCTCGTAAACAGCCCTCCAGGCCGTCTTGGTCGCACCGCTTTCAACAATGATCTTCATTATGACTGATTAAGGAAGTGCAAAAATAAGAAAATTCCATATCTTTGCATAACTTCAAGAAATATGAATATGAAAATGATCCGCACCCTCATCGCCGCTGTCGCGATATCGCTGCCAGCCCTCTGCCAGGCTCAGGACTGGGCGGGATTCAACCGCTATGCAGAGCAGAACGCCCAGGTCACAACAACTCCGAAGGTCGTTTTTATGGGCGACTCCATCACTGAAGGATGGGCAAAGGAAGACCCGGCTTTCTTCACAGACAACAATTTCCTGGGCAGGGGTATATCAGGCCAGACTACTTCACAAATGCTGGTCCGCTTCAGAAAAGACGTCATAGATTTCAGCCCCAGATATGTAGTGATCCTGGCAGGAACCAATGATGTGGCAAAGAACAACGGAGACATCAGCCTTGATAATGTCCTCGGAAACATCATTTCGATGTGCGAACTCGCTAAAGCGAACAGGATCAAGCCGATACTTTGCGCCGTACTTCCTGCAACAGGGTTCTGGTGGAGACCGGAGGTCAGGCCGGCAGACGATCTGATCAGACTTAACTCGATGATAAAGGAATATGCCCGTTCGGCAAAGATTCCGTTCGTCGATTATCACACACCGCTGAAAGACGAGCACAACGGCCTGCCCGAAGTTCACGCGGCTGATGGAGTCCATCCGAACCTCCATTGCTACAAGATAATGGAAGAAATCATACTTGACTATATAAGGTAATGCAAAAAAGACACGGGCGCTAATCTATGTAGCGTCCGTGTCTTTTCCAATGCATATATCCTATTACCGCAGAAATCGTGTAAGCCGCATAAAGTGCCGTCATCCACCATAGTCCCTGACTGGCGCACAATATCGTGCTCACCGTATCTGCAGCTATCCAGAGCCACCACTGCTGGATATAGCAGCGTACCAGCCACCAGGTTGCCACAGCACTCAGCACAGCGACGGCAGAATCGAGGTAGGACATCGGATTCTCCAGAAGTTCCATCAGGTAAGCAAGGCCGAAAGTTCCGGCAGCTACAACCACGGCACTTATGGCTATAGTCCTGATATTCAGACGCTTCAGACGTACCGTTTCCGTTTCCTGGACTTCTTGGGTGGAAGCCATCTTGTCGATATCCCGGCGCCACTGCCATAATCCTATCACAGAGGTGACAAGATAGTATGTATTGAGGCCGAAAGAAGCATATAGTCCCTGACGGAAGAACACCCACATAGCAGCAAGACTTGTGAGTATTCCCACCACCCACATCAGATTCTTCTGACGTATCTCGAGAATAATATAAATCACCCCCGTGACGAGGGTGAATATTTCCATAAAACTTCCCATCAATAGATTTCTACGGCTGGAAATGACTCTTAGAGAACTTCAATGAGCTCTACTACGAACTTAAGGGCAGCATACGGAGGGATTGCACCTGGAGCTCCGTGCTCACCGTATGCAAGGTTGTAAGGGATATAGAATTCGTACTTCGAGCCCTCAGACATCAGCTGCACGCCCTCAGTCCAACCTGCGATCACCTGATTGAGGCCGAATACAGCAGGCTCATTGCGGTCATACGAGCTGTCGAACTTCGCACCGTTAAGGAAAGTACCCTCGTAATGGCACTTCACCTGAGATGTTGCCGAAGGCTTCTTGCCGGTTCCCTCTGTGATGACCTTATATTGGAGACCGCTAGGAAGAGTCACGACTCCCTCCTTCTCTGCATTCATCTTGAGGAACGCCTCGCCTTCCTCACGCATAGCTGCGCTCATCGCCTCTGCCTGCGCCTTCTGCTCTGCTTCAAGCTCCGCAAAATACTTGTCAAGGAGCTGGCCTGCCTCCTGGAATGAAACTGCCGGCTCCGCACCTGTGAGGACTGCCTTCACTCCAGCTGCGAAATCATCGAATTCAATAGACCTGATGCCTGACGACATCATATTGTGGGCAATGCTCATACCCAATGCATAACTGTTCTTATCCATATTTAAATATTTATGCCCTTGCGGGCTGATTATATCCATAATTTTGCAAACGCCTAAAATGCCCGTCTGCGGCGGATTGATAACGGGTGTGAAGGATTCAACACCCAGGCTGCCGAGATTTGAAACCGTAAATGTTCCGCCACCAAGCTTATCAGGGCTTATATTACCCTCGCGGCACTGCGCTGCGAGCTCCTTTGATGCCTTGGATATCTCGAGCAGGCTCATCTCGTCAGCATGGAAAATGGTGGGAACCATAAGTCCTCTCGGAGTATCAACAGCAACACCGAGATTTACGTGCTTATATAGTCTTATGCTATTGTTATCCAGCATATTTGCGTTAAGATTCGGGTGGCTCAAAAGCGTGCGCGATACTGCATAAAGCACGATATCGCCAAGTGTTATGCCGGCATAATCGCCGCCCATTGCTTTAAGCTGCTTTCTGTAAGCGAGAATTACCGAAGCGTCAAAGCTGGTATTATGGGTGAGCTGTGCTATGGTCGAGAGAGATTTATGCATTGATTCGCTGATAGCACGGCGAATGCCGCTGAACTTAACGTCTTCATACTCCTCTGTGGTGGCAACGGCCTTTATCTCTGTTGTCGCAGCAGCAACCGTCTTAGGAGCGTTATTCATAACCTCTCTGATGTCTCTTTCGATTATGCGGCCGTTAGGACCTGTTGGGGTTGCAAGAGAAGCATCGACGCCTGCGCGTTCAGCCAGCTTCTTTGCCCTTTTGGAAATTGCAGAGGCTTTACCCTCAACAGCGGTAGATTCGGTTGCAACGGGTGCCGTAGCGGTTTCCTGCTGTACCTGCACGGTCTCAACCGGTGCTGCATCTGCAGTACTTTCGGGGCGGAGAGAACTGCAATCCTCTCCCTTTTCACCGATTGCGCACACGTTTACAAGGCACGGAACCTCATCGCCGTCTGCGAAAAATATCTCAAGCAAGGTTCCCTCTGCCGTTGATTCACATTCAAAGCTTGCCTTGTCGGTTTCATATGTAAAAAGGACGTCACCTATTTTTACTTCGTCGCCAACCTTCTTTTCCCAAGTGCCGATAATACAGCTTTCAACTGTTATTCCGGCCTTTGGCATAATTACTGCATTTGCCATTAAACAACCTCCCTGCAACCGACGCAGACGCATCGGATACAAAATTTATGTCCATAATATAAACATTATAGCACAGTATACGTTTCATTTTACAACAATAACACCAATTCGTCAACAAGCCACAGCCAAAAATTTGACATTTTTTCTAATTTGTTCTACAATAACCACAGGTGATATTATGATTTCGCGTTTGGAAGTTTACAAAAGTGATTCCTTAAACCCTTATGATAACCTCGCAACCGAGAAGGAACTGCTTGATACGATAAATGCCGATACGTTCCGACTTTTCCTTTGGCGCAATGAAAACACGGTGGTTATCGGCAGAAATCAAAACCCTTGGGCCGAATGCAACTGTGCACTTTTAGAGGCCGAGGGCGGCTTTGTTGCGCGCAGGCTTTCGGGCGGCGGCGCGGTCTTTCACGATAAGGGCAATCTTAACTTCACCTTTATCTGCAGCAAAGAGAATTATGACCTTGAAAAGAACCTAACCGTTATTAAAAAAGCGTGCGATTTTGCAGGAATTATTGCCGAAATCTCGGGTCGAAATGATATACTCGCAGGCGGTAAAAAATTTTCGGGAAACGCGTTTTTCCACACAGGCGAAAAGTCGCTCCACCACGGCACACTGCTCATTTCAAGCAAGGCTCAAAAAATTGAACGTTATTTAACCCCAAAGCAACAAAAGCTTGACGCAAAGGGCATAAAATCCGTTAAATCACGGGTTGTGAGTTTGTGTGAACTTAACCCTGCGCTCAACACCGAGATTATGTGTGAGCATATGATAAGGGCGCTGGAAAGCATCTATGGTTTTAAGGCTTTCTCTCTTGATTGCGACAGCTTTAAAAGTGCAGAAAACATTGCCTTTTTCAGCTCATGGGAGCATATTTACGGAAAAACCCCTCCCTTTTCGCTGTGCTTAAGCAACCGCTTTTCCTGGGGAGATTTGGAAATCTGCTTAAATCTTTCGGGTGGTAAAATCACCGAAATAAAGGTATTCACTGATTCGCTTGATTTTTCCCTGTCAGAGCGGATTGAAAGCGCCCTGAAAGGCGCAGAATTAGATGTTTGCGTGATTAAGCGGCACCTCGAAAAAAGCCTGGAAAACGACCTTTTTAAAGACGTTTTGAGCGTTTTCCTGAAAGCACTGGGTGACACATCAAAATAACATTACATAAAAGAAAAAGCAAGTCTTAGAAAGACTTGCTTTTTGTGTTTTTACTGAATTGACAAAGTATCGCCAACAACAAAGAAATTACTGCTTTCATTAAGAGCGTGAACAACAAGTTTTCCATCTGTTGTCATTGTGAACACCATATTCAAACCGCCCTCAAGCGTAATCTTTTCGTCGGTAAGGGTGTAGGTTCCGCCACCGCCACCGCCGCCGGAAAGATAGTACTTTTTGCCGTTATAAATTATGAACTCGCCCTCACCGAATTCATCACAAAGATACGGTGCCATACCATATGAATACTCACCGTTATCCTTAAAGGTTATCTTAATTCTGGTGAGAAGCTCGTCCGAGCCTTGCTCGGGCTTATGGATGGAATATTGCTGACCTTTTTTAAGACTCTTTTGCGGGTTTTTGAGTGCCTTTTCTGCAGCTGCCTTTTCTGCTGCGGCTTTCTCGGCTGCTGCTTTCTCTGCGGCCGCTTTTTCTGCAGCTTCCTTATCTGCGGCCGCTTTTTCTGCAGCTTCCTTTTCTGCGGCCGCTTTTTCTGCAGCTTCCTTATCCGCGGTCGCTTTATCTGCCGCTGCCTTATCATCTACAACCTTTTGTGCCGATTCGGTCAAAACGACATCTGCCCCGATATTATTATCGGTTATGACGGTCTTGGTTTTTTCAACAACGGCAGTCAAAAGGGTGGCTTTTTCTGTTTCCTCTTTGGTTTCCAAAACGTCAATTGTTACGGTCTTGTTATCAGCAAAATACTCTGCTTCAGCCGCCGCCTTTATAACAATATCAATGCCGCTGTCAATACTGCTGCCGACAAGTTCTTCCTCCGACTCTGCATAGCATTCCTTTGCGTCGGCGTTTACATACTCGACCGCAAGGATGATTTTATCCGCATCAAGATACAGATTAACCGTGGGGTTAATAGACACCTGAACAACAGATACGTAACCCTCCGGTTTTACAAATGCGGCTTCTGTTTCCTGCTTTTCTCCACAGCCGCAAAAAACAATAGTCATTAAAACGCAAAGTGCTAAAACGCCGGACAAGAATTTTCTCATTATAATCCCCTCTTTTATTTAAATATAAACCGAGACTTTGCTTGGCAATTTAATTATATATCATTCATAACAAAAACACAAGTGTTTATGAGCTAAAGACAAATTAAAACCGGACACAAAAAGTGCCCGGCCGTTTGAAATAATTATTTTTCGTTTTTGTAGATTTCCTTAAAGTACTTGTAGGTATCAACCTTGAGTTCGCCACAGGCGGCTTCGTCACAGGCGATGATTCCGTCCGGATGCATCTGCAATGCACTGATGGTCCATGCGTGGTCAACGCCGCCCTCGACGCAATGACGAAGTGCGCGCGCCTTGTTGTGACCGTTGATAACCAGCAATACCTGTTTGGAATCGCAAACGGTGCCAACGCCAACCGAAAGGGCTGTTTTCGGAACCTTGTTAACGTCGTTTCCAAAGAAACGGGAGTTAACAATCAAGGTGTCCTCCGTCAAAGCGCGTACGCCCGTTCTCGAAGAAAGAGAGGTAAACGGCTCGTTGAATGCGATGTGTCCGTCAACACCGCTGCCGCCCAAGAACAAATCAATTCCGCCATAGGAAGCGATTTTTTCCTCGTAACGCTTGCACTCTGCCTCCAAATCCTCTGCCATACCATCGAGAATATTTACGTTCTCTGCAGGAATGTCGATATGATTGAAGAAATTATCATGCATAAAATACCAATAGCTCTGGTCGTGCTCTCTCGGCAGGCCAACGTATTCGTCCATATTGAAGGTAACAACATTCTTAAACGAAACCTTGCCTTCTTTATTCATTTCGATAAGCTTTCTATAAGTACCAAGCGGAGAAGAGCCTGTCGGCAAGCCAAGCACAAAGGGACGGTCCTCTTTATGTGCATTTATGGCACCAGCTATATGCTCTGCTGCCCATTCGCTCATTTTTTCGTAGTTTTCTTTGATAATTAATTTCATACCTATCTCTCCTATCGGATTATATTTATTGCGTATTTTAGTATACAACAAATCTGACGATTTGTAAAGTTGCACAGAGATTTTAGTAGTAAATATAGTCCAAACGCGGTTTTTGATACTAAAAAACAAACTCCCGAACGCTTCGCATTCGGGAGTTTTTGGGGTTTAAACTTAGTGGCACAAATCAACCGTGCCTGAAAACCAAGAATTTTCTTGTTTTCACATAGCTTTACCGCATCGACTCTTGACTAAATTTCTTACATCATATCGGATTATATGAATTATATAAAGGCTATAAGGTTTATTTTTTTACAATAATTCTATTTCATAAGACGCATTGAACTTTTCGTGAGGATTCAGGTTAATGATATAATCCTTCTTTGAAAGTTCTCCTTCAAAGTCGTTACGGTCACATCTTCCGTACCATGGCTCTATGCATACAAAAGGAGCTCTCTTTTTGGGAGGAGACCACAAACCGAAAAGTTCTGTATCAAATATAACTCTAATGTAAGCTGATTTGTTTTTATCACAAATAGTTACTTCTTTTGCCTGACTGTTTTCAATTATCAAAGCATCATTATCAAACATATCATCTGTTATTTTCACATATCCGTCATTCTTTAAGGTATGCACACTGTTTTTGTCGTAAAAACCCTTTTCGTCAATAAGATTATACACGATATCGTTATTGGTATCAAATTTGAAAAAGTTGTCCCCTTCTTTTAAATTAAAGGCAGGATGTGCACCTATTGAAAAGCTCATGACTTTATCGTTTTTATTTTTCACTGTCCAGTCAGTTTTAATTATATTGTTTATTAAAGTATATTTAATTGTGAGTTCAAACTTAAAAGGGTACTTTTTAAATGTTTCTTCATTGTCTTTGAAAAAATATGTAGCAGAAGTGTTATCGTGTTCAATAAGCTCAAATTCATTGTCTCTGGCAAACCCGTGCTGATTCAACTGATAAACTTTTCCGTCAAGTTTATACGATTTATCCTTAAGGGAACCTACGATTGGAAAGAGAACCGGCGAAGTTCTTGCCCAGTATTTTTCATCTGCGCACCACATGTACTCAAAACCGTCTTTGACTGCTGATTTTAATTCCGCGCCGTGATTTGCGACCTCAATTGATATTATACCGTTGTCTAATTTCATATTTCCTCTCCTTGTTTTATATTAAAAAAATTATCTTTTATTTAATATTTTTGCGAACTCAAAATATAAGGAATAAATTTTTAGTAAGGTAGTCCAAGATGATATGCCATTGCTTTCGCAATGGACAAAAAAGAACCGGTCGAAAAACCTGATTATCTTTATTTTTGTGATTATTTCAATATATCTTTTATGTGTTTTGACAAATTTTCAAAATAATATTCAAAGCCCTCATCGTTTGGATGCAACCTTAAATCGGCAAATAAATCTTCATTTTGCGGAACAAATTCAAAACCTTGAATAACCGAAATGTTGCTAAATGCAGCAGTTTGTTTTTGAATAATCTCCCCCACGCTCTTAAAATCTCCAAATAGTCTGCTTTCGTTCATATCCTTGCGCCATATAGGAGTGATTACGAAAATTTTAGCATTGGGGTAGTTATTACTTAAATTGCAAAGAAAATCTTTACAATTGTGCGTTAACTCTTCCTTTGAGCGCTTGCTCCAATCGTTTGTACCATATGCTACAGTAATATAATCCGGTTCAAAATCTTCTTTTGTTGCTGCAAGCGCAGGAAAGAATACTTCACCGCCGATGGCTTTGTTATACTCCCCTGCATTCAGCATATCGGCAAGCTTTGTAATATACTTGTTGCTGGGATATAAAGCATCATAACCATGGGTAATCGAATCACCAAAGCATAACAGTTTTTTGTTTGGTTTGACGGGTTTAATGAATGAATCATCATCAATTACAAACTCTTTTAATGTCGCCTTTACTGACCAAGGAAAATATACACAAACCTCTTTTTCGCCTATTCCAAGATCAAATTCTTTAGAAAACTCTCCGAGAGGAAAATTAAGCGTTGTATAATTCTGAGGAATATCTATATCAGAAAAATTGTCCAATGTATCTATCTTCACGCCGTTAACAAACACATCAAATGCGAAATAAGATCTGCTGCTTCCGCCAGTGATTTCCGTCCTTAAAAACAATGTCTGACTATTAGTGCGAAAACTAATTCGTACACCTGATGTAGTAAAAGTTTTTGTGTAAAAATCATTGCTACGATTCTTATAGAGCTCTTCTTGCTGTTTTGTAAAACGATAAAAATGAATACCGTTATCAATTTCTTCAATCCTAACCGCACCTGTGGTTATATCTCTGATTTGTGATAATTTTAAATTCATATATTCCCCATCTCCTTAGGTGTATTATAGCATAAAAACAAATATAAATCAATGCGAAGCATTGTATTTGCACGAAGTGCAACATCGTTTTTGCCAAAGGCAAAACATCATTGATGCGGAGCATCACATCGTTGGCGCAGCCACATCGTTTTGTGTCCGCAAGCGGAAAGATGTTGACCTAAAGGTCAAATGATGTTTGCAACTAAGGTTGCAAAACGATGTTGTGTCCTTGCGGACACAAACACAAAAAATAAAGCACTTCTTTCGAAGTGCTTTATTTTTTGTCATTCGTGTCCGAAAAAGAATTGGTCAAAAACCGAGATTCTTTAAATATTAT
The DNA here is from genome assembly GCA_937912045.1 of uncultured Clostridia bacterium. GTDB lineage: Bacteria > Bacillota > Clostridia > Oscillospirales > Acutalibacteraceae > SIG589. The sequence goes on along the minus strand of CALDPI010000149.1, from coordinate 4,290 downwards.
CCATATTTTTTAGAATTATTATATTTGTCACAACACTGAATATCGTGTTCCTTTTTTTGTTTTAACAACCAATCAAACACCTCAGGATTTCGATATGTATCGCTCCAAGCATCGTGACTGTTTTCAGGATAGACGGTCAACTTGGCCTTTCCTTTTGAGTGATTAACAGCATCAACCATTTTGACCGATTCTTCTAAAAGAACCGTTGTATCTTTTGCTCCGTGAAATGCCCATACAGGAACATTAACAAGCCTTGCAGCATTCCAATACATTCCACCACCGCAAATTGGAACTATAGCGGCAAAGCGTTCGGGCATACTCATAGCAAGTTGCCAGGTAGCGTAGCCGCCCATACTCGCTCCCATAATGTATATACGATTGCAGTCAGAAAAAGGTAAGGCCTCAATCTCTTCCACCAACAACTGCAGGCGTTCAAAAACATCAAACCAAGTATTCTCACTGCACAAAGGTGCAATAATAACAAAAGGTAAGTTTTGGTGTGTCTCAATTATCTCAAAGAAAGGATTATCATACAATTTACTTATATCGTTACCTCTTGTTCCTGCCCCATGCAAAAACAAAAGTATGGGATATTTCTTTTTGGGATTAAATCCATTAGGTTTTTTCATTAAATATTGAATGTTTTGAAAACAATATTCTTCCATACAATCACCGCCTTAGGTCTATTATAGCATAAAAGCGGCAGTAAATCAACGGCATAGCCGTTGTATATCATCAATTCCGCAAGGAATTGCATATCATCAAAACGAAGTTTTGTATATCATCAAGCCGACAGATTTTTAATACACACCTAAAGGTGTGATGATATACGCCGCACTTGTGCGGCAATGATATACACGACTGCGTCGTGATGATATACCAAGCCTGTCGGCTTGGATAAAAAAACACTCGTTCAAGAGAACGAGTGTTTTTTGTCATTCGTGTCCGAAAAAGAACTGGGTAAAAACCGAGGATTTTCTTATTTTTTAACATAGTATTTTCCGTCTATGTAATCAAAATCTTCTTGAACTAATGTGTAGTATTTTGCATTAAAGGCTTTTACAATATTCTGGTTCTTAGCGTTACTTGACATTAAAAGATAGAATTTATCTCCAGGCTGTGAAAAGAACACTGCTGAATAGTTTGCATCTGTTCCTTGGGGTTCTTTTTTACTAAACAATATAATTTGATGCATACCATTACGTGAAAATTGAATTTCAAAATCATATTTCCGTAAACGTCTATATCCGATTAACCCACCATAGTTAAATGCAAAACTCTTATTAGCAAAAGCGTTTTTCTCCTGAACATTTATGAATACATCTTCAACTATATAATAGACATTGGTAGCATTATTAAACTTTCTACGCAACAAATAATATAAGATTAACGTAAATATCCCAAAAAAAATTACATAAACCATTAACCACCAAATGCCATTAGACTCAACATCAATAGTAAATGCTCCTAGTATTACTATTGCAATCCCCCACCTGAATTTTGATCGCCAGTCATTATTGGTTTCACTTATACACATATCTTGCGTGATTTTTTCCATTGTCATCACCGCCTTGGGTGTATTATATGGTTGAGTTAAATCAGGGACAAATCTACACCTTGGCTCCCTCTGACGAGGGTAGATTCCCTCACAGTGTGAGGGAAATGTCACGAAGTGGCAAAGGGAGACCGCCGCCGTCAGCGGCTGGATTTTGCGTAGCAAAAGACTGAGGGAGAGAATTCTTAACAGCTAAATCTATATATTCGCATACACCACTGAAATTACGGTCAATATCTAAATTACAAATCCTTAAAATTGTTAAATTCATATCCTCTAACTCTTTCGTTCTAACTTTGTCTTTTTCTATTTGCTTCGGGGTATAATGACCGCCACCATCAAGTTCAACAACAAGTCTTGCTTTTGCACAATAGAAATCTGCTATATAATTTCCAATAGCTTTTTGTCTTTGAAACCTTACGGGGTAATATCTTAAAAACTCATACCAAAGTTTTCGTTCCCAAGGTGTCATATTTTTCCTTAAAGTTTTTGCAAGAGGGATATTTGCTTTATTATATTCTTTCATATTCTCTCCCTCCGTCAAAACTAAAGTTTTGACACCTCCCTCGTCAGAGGGAGGTTATTGTTTTCAACTTGTGGAAGTCATTTCCACAAGTTGAAAATTCCGCATAACAACAAGCTTTTTTCTTGTATTTAATATAACATTTTTTATTATCATTTTCAAGCTATATATGAGAATAGAGTTATCCCGAAGTTACGAGATAACTCTATTTTTTGATAGTATGACAAAAATCATACCTACACATTTAAAATCATACCAAAGAGAATGTAGTTTAAAACTTTGTTTTTAAGCAGTAAATATACCGAAAGTATAACGGTTATTCCTGCCTTGCCTTTAAATCTTTAATCTCTTTCTCTAATTTAGAAACAATGCTTATAAATTTATCATCATTAAAATATGGCTTTAATATATTAGAGTTATTGATATAGTTATAAAGTCTTTCAAGGCTATTACTTGGATGGTTAAAAGTTATGCTTTCTTTACTGAAAGCAAGACCTTTTAGCAAGGGGGAAACATACTCTTTGCCACCATCACATAAAGTTTTTTCTATCTGCTTATCTATTTCAATAACTTTTTCTATAGCAGAATACATTTCATCTGTTCTTTTTAGTTTTCCAAATGCTAACATTAAATCTTCATAAGCTGCTGCTTGCATATACAAAAGATATCCTTCTGCTCCAATTCCGTCAATTATTTTTAATGCTCTATTACACACTTCAATTGCTATTTCAATATCACCATAAAATATGTGGTGTTTTGAAATGGTAAGTATATCTGTTAGTAAACACTCTGAGCAACTTAAAATACAATCAGGCTTATATTTTATCCTCTCCCTTATAGGTGCAGAAAGACTCACTAATTGTTTCTTTGAATAGGCAACATCAGGTAATAATTCCGCAATTTCTAAAACTTTATCTTTCAGACCGCTAAAGCTATATGCAAAAGCTAAGTTTACGATTGTTTTATGTCTTATTTTATCAATATTACAATCCCTTAAAATTAAATTAGCTTTAGTTTCTATATCCTGACACCATTCTAAATCTTCTCTTTTCCAAGTCATAACTTTATATTCAATTAAATCGCATAATAAACGGTGTTCATTAGGAAAACTTTTTAAAGCCTCCTCAATCAAGTTAATGCTTTTTTCTATTTCACCTGTATGAGTAAATTCACGAGCCTCGTTCAAAACATTTTCAATATTTTCTTCGCTTTTTTCAAGTTCAATCCCCAACAAAAAATCAGACGATACTCCAAAAAAATTAGAAATGGCAGGAATAAGTGAAATTTCTGGAAAACCCAATGCATTTTCCCACTTAGATATTGCTTGATAAGAAATACCAAGATATTCGGCAAGGGTATCTTGAGTGACATTATTATCGTAACGAAGTTTTTTTAATCTTTCTCCAAAATATTTCATAAACACTCCTCCTTGCTATTTAGTATAAACCATTTGAATTTTCAATACAATAACGGTATTTTTTAGTTGTTCTCAACTTTGAGTTGAGTATATTCTATCATATAAACAGACTAAATTCAACTTGTCCCTATAGTACCTCAACCATAGCATAAAAGCGACGGAGTGGCAATAATTATTCATTATTCATCAGCGCAAGCGACTTCAATATTCATTATTCATTTGAAAATCCGTTCTGCACTAATGAATAATGAATGATGAATATTGAAAAATGAATAATACAAACAAAAATCCGCCCACTTACGTGAACGGATTTTCGTTTGGCAGTACGTCTCACTTTAGAACCATATATTAACAATTGGAAATTCATCCGACCAACTTATCTGCACAAGAGCCAGCTTATCAACATCATAATTCCACCAAGCAAAAAAGATATAATACTAACCCAATGACCTAAGTATTGTTTAATGATAATAGCAACAAAATTAAACAGTCCTATTCCGAAGATAAATCCACCTGCAAAACCAAGCATTACCCATCCGCTATCTGTACCAACGAAAACGCTAAACAATATAGCAGGCAAAAGCAATACTGTAATACCAAGTAAGACTAAAAAAATATAACCAATTGGATGTTTTGCCTTAAATTCCTCATCAGAAGATGCATAGAAAAAACTCCTGTAATTCTCTGGCGGTGTCCAACCTAATTTCCTGTGTTTTATCTTTTTACTCATGGTATCATCTCCTCTTTCTAGTTATATCATACTTCATAAATTTTTTAATATCTATACCCTTACAT
>CALDPI010000148.1 GCA_937912045.1 uncultured Clostridia bacterium | reverse complement strand
TCATTTCACGCAATACCGATAATTCGCTTGACCCAACGGAATATGCAACACCTATAATAAAACGCGTTATAGCCGTTGCAGGACAAACGGTTGACATCGACCACGAGCAGGGCATTGTCTACGTCGACGGCGTCGCCTTGACAGAGCCATATACGAAAACACCCACAACCGTGCGTCTTGAGGATGAAATTGACTTCCCCGTATACGTTCCCGACAACTGCATTTTTGTAATGGGCGACAACCGAAACTGGTCGCTCGACAGTCGCTCACAGCGCATTGGCGATAACGGAATGATAGACACACGGCACGTGCTCGGTAAGGCCGTTTACAGAATATTCCCCTTATCAAACGCAGGGGGGCTTTACTGATGGCAGAAATTCAGAATATCCAGTGGTTTCCGGGCCATATGGCAAAAACACGCCGCCTGCTTAAAGAGTGTCTTCCGCTGGTTGATGCCGTTGCAGAAATTGTTGATTCGCGCATTCCCGCCGCAAGCCGCAACCCCGACCTTTCGGAGATAATTGCCGGTAAGCCGCGCATAATTTTGCTTAATAAATGTGATATGGCCGACCCCACCGTGACGGAAATGTGGCTTTCACGCTATAAAGCGGAGGGTATAACAGCCATTCCGGTTGATTGCCGCAGCGGCAAGGGCCTTAACGTTTTTAAAACCACAGTTAAGGAAATATTGGCTGACAAGCTTGAACAGTACCGTCAAAAAGGTATGGTCGGCAAGCCGCTTCGGGTTATGGTGGTGGGAATACCCAACGTGGGCAAATCCTCCTTCATAAACAGAATGGCAGGCGCAGGACGCGCCAAGGTGGAAAACCGCCCGGGCGTAACACGCGGAAATCAGTGGTTTAAAATTGATAACGAGCTTGAACTTTTGGATACACCCGGTGTGCTGTGGCCAAAGCTTGACGATGCAATAGCAGGGGAATACCTTGCGTTTACGGGCGCCGTCAAGGATGAGGTTTTGGATACCGAATGGCTGGCAGTGCGACTGCTTGAGGTGCTGACAGAGCGTTATATGCCAATGCTTTCAAAGAGCTACGGCATAGAAAAGGACGAACCGTATGAGATGCTTTGCGCCTTTGCAAAAAAGCGCGGAATGCTCATCCGCGGCGGTGAGTACGACACAGAGCGTGCCGCAAATATTCTGCTCAGCGAGTTCAGAACGCAGAAAATCGGTCGTATAACGTTGGAGGTGCCAAATGCCTGATTTTTCATATGAAAATGCCGCTAAGAGCAAGGGAAAACGCTTTGTCTGCGGCGTTGACGAGGCAGGCAGAGGCCCGCTTGCAGGTCCTGTTTGCGCCGCGGCAGTAATTCTTCCCGAAGGCTGCGAAATTGCGGGGCTTAACGACTCCAAAAAACTGACCGAGCGCGCAAGGGAAAGACTTTTCCCGATTATTATGGAAAAGGCACTCGCGTTTTGTGTTGCATATGCTTCTGTTGAGGAAATAGAGGAGCATAACATATTAAACGCTACATATCTTGCAATGAACCGCGCAATCGACGGTCTGTCACAGCAGGCGGATTATGCTCTAATCGACGGCAACCGCGTTCCCACAGGCATAAAGGTGGAATGTGAAACGGTAGTAAAGGGTGATTTCAAATCGGCCTCCATCGCGGCGGCTTCGGTGCTTGCCAAGGTTTCGCGTGACAGGCTTATGCTTGAATATGACGAGCAATATCCGGAATATAATTTCAAAAAGCACAAGGGCTATGGCACGGCAGAGCATACGGCGCTCATAAAGGAGTACGGACCCTGCCCCATTCACAGACCAAGCTTTTTAAGGAATATCTTATGACCGACGTAAAGAAGAGGGGAAACGCGGGGGAGGACCTCACCGCACAGTACCTGAGAGAAAAAGGTTTTATTATAACAAAGCGCAACTTTCATTCGCGCTACGGCGAGATTGACATTATTGCCGAAAACGAGCAATATATATTGTTTGTAGAGGTAAAAACCCGACAAGCAGGCTCGTTTGTTTCGGCTGCAGAATCGGTGGACGTTCATAAAAGGCGAAAGCTTGTTGCAACGGCTGAAGAATATCTTATGCGGTCGTTCTGCACGCTTCAGCCAAGGTTTGACGTGGCAGAAATAACACTCTTCGGTAAGACAGAGCGAAAGGAATATAAAATCAATTATATCGAAAACGCTTTCATACCGGAGGGGTAATATGAATTATTTTGACCTGCACTGCGATACACCGCACGTTATTTATAAAAACGGGGCTAAATTTAAAGACGGAAACACCGCCGTAAGTCTGGAAAAGGGCGAAATTTTCGATAGATTTTGGCGAAGGCGGGCGCAGTCGTATACGAATACTACAAGAACGAATTTGCCGAAAGATGCGGAAAGGGCGCCCTTTGCGGCTGGTTTGTATTATTCTTGTCTGGCTACGATGACAGTCACACAGGAATTCTCCCGTATGCCCAGCGCAACGGACGGAATGCGCTTCGGCGGAGATACCCTTTTTCACGCCGCTTTGTAGACGCAAACCCGTCCTCGGTTTGCTGGCGGCGGGATACTCATGTTCTTCCGCT
>CALDPI010000147.1 GCA_937912045.1 uncultured Clostridia bacterium | reverse complement strand
GTGAACGGAATTCTCCTCCAGATTGCCTGAAATGGAAAACATACGGTAGAGCTGGGAGATACAGGCCGCCGCCTGCTCCACCTCCGCCCGGGAGGTTCCCTGCACCTTCACGCCGCCGTCTCTGCAAAGCACGGTGACGGAAAAGGCGTCCTCAATGACGGTCAGGTTGGAATCCAGGGTGCCGTAAAGCCGCGAAAGAAAATCCACGGACAGTTCTTCGATGATCTTTTCGTACATAAATATCCTTCTAAATAGAAATAATCAAACTCTCACAGATGGAGTATATCATATTTTTTTGCATTTGTCGCAGCTATACCAAGATTATAATATGTTTCATACATTGATGAATCCAAGTCCTGATTTCTCACAAATTATAGTCAATTTGCCATCTTTAATCCATGGACCGGATACAACACCCAACTTCTCTACATCCTCTTTTTTAAGGCTGTTAAAATATTCTTCTAATCTCTTTGCGTATTTCCCTATAAGCTCATTATAGTACTCTTGGTTTTCCTGAAAATGCTTTGTTATACTCTTTAAGACTCTTCTTAAACCGTCAGCCCCTTGTTGCAATGCCGGAGAAAGCGTTGCCGTAATGGAATCTTTAAAATTTTCAACTTCATATCTAACTTGAGCAAACGCTTTTCCTGTTTCTGTGATTTCATCATATTGCTTTTGAGATATTTCAATCTCAGCACCACCACCTCTTCTTTTCTGTAAAAGAGAGTAAATCCAATCTCTACTAAGACCTATTTGTTGTCCTACTTCAAGGGCTGTATCAGGAGAAATAGTCTGAAGAGCATCCTCAAATTCCCTGATTACACCCGCAATATCACCTCTTCTTGCGGCTCTATGCATTAATTTGTATCCACTAAGACTTCCTTGTCCTAATGCTATTTTTTGGATATTTGCGGATACATTTTGAATGTCCCTCATGACATCTTGTTGGCTCATGCCAGAGTTTGTCGCATACGCTCTTCCTACAAAACTTCTAAAATCAGAAGAGCTTATTCCGGTAAACATTTGAAGCTTGGAAAAATCTGTAGCTCTTCCTACAGATTCGCCAATAGCTTGTCCTGCTTTTGCACCAATGAGCTGAGAAAGTTTCCAGAAAGCAGTCCCAAAGTTTTTCATGTTTTTGAGGACTTCTTCTCTTCTTTTTTGACGTTCTCTTTCTTGAACATCTGCTTGACGAAGTTGTTCTTTATATTCTCTATTCTCAATGTCAGTGATTTCTTTGTAGAGTTTTTCTTGCTCTCTATTCTGCTTTAATTGCTCAGAGATTTTTAATTTATTTTGATGTTCAATTTCTCTATTTTGCGCTCTTTGCTGTTGAATTTGTTTTTTAGCATTGGGCATAATTGTTATACCGTCGCCGCCGTAAACCTTTTTAACAACAGCCTCTATCTTTTCCTCGATTGTGAGGTCATCCTCGTACGAGAAGGTGAAGTTGCCCTGCTCCTCATCGCAGAGACGTACAACCTCGCGTGCCAGCTCCTCGCCGCCCTTGCCGCCGTCTGCCCATACGGTTGAGAGCACGGTGTTAACGCCGAGCTCGCGGCATTTTTTGATGATGAAATCAATCTCGTTATCGGTATCGGTCGGGAAACGGTTAACTGCTACGACGCAGGGAAGCTTATAAACGTTTTTAATATTTGAAACGTGACGCAGAAGATTTGGTATTCCCTTTTCGAGAGCGGACAAATCCTCTGTTGCAAGCTCGGTCTTGGCGAGGCCGCCGTGCATCTTGAGTGCGCGTACGGTTGCAACAACGACAACCGCGTCAGGTGTGAGGCCTGCCATACGGCACTTAATATCGAGGAACTTTTCAGCGCCCAAATCGGCACCGAAGCCTGCCTCTGTTACCGTATAGTCGCCCATCTTAAGTGCGAGCTTGGTTGCCATTACCGAGTTACAGCCGTGTGCAATATTTGCAAAGGGTCCGCCGTGAACGAATGCAGGTGTTCCCTCAAGTGTCTGCACAAGATTGGGCTTTAAGGCATCCTTTAAAAGTGCAGTCATAGCGCCTGCGGCGTTAAGCTGTCCACAGGTTACGGGCTTATCGTCATAGGTATAGCCAACAATGATATTAGAAAGTCTTTTCTTTAGGTCGGTTATGGAGTTTGCAAGGCAGAGCACCGCCATAATTTCGGATGCGACGGTAATGTCAAAGCCATCCTCACGCGGAACACCGTTTGTCTTGCCGCCCATTCCGTCAACCACGAAGCGAAGCTGTCTGTCGTTCATATCAACGCAGCGCTTCCAGGTGATTTTTCTGACGTCAATGTCGAGTGCATTTCCCTGCTGAATATGGTTATCAAGCATTGCGGCCAGCAGGTTGTTTGCTGCGCCGATTGCGTGGAAGTCACCTGTGAAATGAAGATTGATATCCTCCATAGGTACGACCTGCGCATAGCCGCCGCCTGCAGCACCGCCCTTAACACCGAAAACAGGTCCCAAGGAGGGCTCGCGCAGGGCAACTGTTACGTCCTTGCCGATTCTTTTCAGTCCGTCTGCAAGGCCGATGGTTGTGGTGGTTTTACCCTCACCCGCGGGGGTGGGTGTAATTGCTGTTACGAGAATGAGCTTGCCGTTTTCGCGCTCTGTTTCCTCTAAAAGCTTTAAATCAACCTTTGCCTTATATCTGCCGTACTGCTCGATATATTTGTCATCAACGTGGGCTTTCTTTGCAATTTCGCCAATGGGGAGCATTTCGCACGCCTGTGCGATTTCAATGTCGGTTTTGTACTGCATTTTATTTTCTCCTCTTATTTAAAATATTTTACTGCTGCTTCAAACATACGGATGTCATATTCACCCGGTACGTTTTTATAAAGACCTGCACCGATACGCTCGCTGTGGCCCATTTTACCGAATACTCTGCCGTCAGGGGATGTGATACCCTCAATTGCTGCAACAGAATCGTTGGGGTTAAAGCGGAT
>CALDPI010000146.1 GCA_937912045.1 uncultured Clostridia bacterium | reverse complement strand
CCCAGTACTTCACCCGATCCGCGAATTTCTAAGTCGCGCATGGCAATGTTAAATCCTGCCCCTGTTGAATAAAAGTTCTTAATTGCGTTGATACGTTCCATTGCTTTGTCCGTAGTGTATTCGGCTTTGGGGTAGGTGAGATAGGCGTAGGCGCGGCGGGCGCTGCGGCCGATGCGGCCCCGGATCTGGTGCAGCTGGGCAAGGCCCATCTTATCGGCATCCTCGATGATCAGCGTATTGACGTTGGCAATATCGATGCCCGTTTCAATAATGGTGGTGCAGACCAAAATATCCGCCTCGCCATCCACCATGGCCTGCATGACGGAGGACAGCTCCTGCTCGCTCATTTTACCGTGGCCGGTGACGATCCGCACGTCCGGGCCCAACATCTTCTGGATGCGGGAGGCCGTCAGGTCGATACTCTCCACCCGGTTGTGGAGATAGTAGATCTGGCCGCCGCGGGAGAGTTCTTTCCGCATGGCGTCCTCCAGAATGCCCCAGTCGTGCTCCAGCACGTAGGTCTGCACAGGCAGGCGGTCCTCGGGCGCTTCATCAATGGACGACATATCCCGAAGTCCCGACATTGCCATATTCAGTGTGCGCGGAATGGGCGTGGCAGAGAGTGTCAGCACGTCCACCGAGGGATAAAGCTCTTTAAGTCTTTCCTTTTGCGCCACACCAAAGCGGTGCTCCTCGTCGATAATTATAAGTCCTAAATCACGGAACTGCACGTCCTTAGATATAAGTCTGTGCGTTCCGATAAGCATATCCACGTTTCCGCACCGAAGGTCTTTTAGGGTCTTGGTCTGCTCGCCCCTCGGCACAAAGCGTGATAAAAGGCGCGTCTCGAGCGGAAACTCGCCAAAGCGTGCTTTAACGGTGTTAAAATGCTGCCACGCAAGAATGGTGGTGGGTGCCATCAGGGCGCATTGCTTGCCCTCGCTCACGCACTTAAATGCGGCGCGCAGAGCAACCTCGGTCTTGCCAAAGCCAACGTCGCCGCAAAGCAGGCGGTCCATCGGCACGGGGCGTTCCATATCGGCCTTGATTTCATCAATGCACCGCAGCTGGTCGGGCGTTTCCTCATATTCAAACCGACCCTCAAAATCGGACTGAATGTCGGTATCGGGGGAGAACGCGTGCCCCTTAATTTCCATGCGCTTGGCATAAAGCGCGGTCAGCTGCTTTGCCATATCGCGCACAGCACCTTTAACGCGGCTTTTGGTTGCCTGCCACGCCGTTCCGCCAAGCTTGTTGACCTTGACCGATGCAGCGTCGCCCGCACCGATATATTTTGATACTAAATCAAGCTGGGTTACAGGCACGTAAAGTGCATCGCCCTTGGCATATTCCAGCTTTAAATAATCCTTTATAATTCCGCCCGACTCCATTTTTTTAATTCCGCGGAAAACACCGATTCCGTGCACCGCGTGCACAACATAGTCGCCACCGTGCAGCTCATCAAGCGAGGAAATTCCCTTGCCGTTTTTATAAAAGGCCTTTCGCCTGCTTTTTTGAATGCCACCGTGGGTTATAACGGTGAGATTTGCAGAGGGCAGGCGCATTCCGGCGCTCAGCGCTCCAACGCTCACCACAACCTGACCCACGCTTTCGGGGATAGAATCGGAAAAGACGGCGTTAAAGCCGCGCTCTGTGAGCTCTGCACAGAGCAGACGGGCGGTCTTTTCGTTGCCCACAAGGACAAGGGTGTTGCCCACAATTTCTTCAACCAAAACGTCGGTTCCGCCGCGCCAACGGGGCAAAACAGACATGGAAACGCTTTCAAGACAGTCAAGCGGCACCTCATAGCTTGCGCGCGCAAAGTTGTCAAGGAAGAGTGCGCCGAGGGAGGAAACGGCAGACAAAAATTCGCCCTTGCTTTTGTAAAAATTACTGCAAGGCGGACATAGCACACCGCTTTCTAATAGGTTGGAAACGTCCTCGTTCTGCCGCGAAAGCAGCGCGCGGTGGCGCTCCTTTATGCCGCCCATATCCGAGAGAAACAAAAGCTCGTCTTCGGCGTAATCAAGCACAGAAACGCATTTTTCGCTCGCGAGCGGCAGATACCTGTCAAACTCGGAAAATCTGTCCTCACACAGAGCGTCCAAATCGAGCGACAGGCGCTCTTTCTGCCCGTCTGTCAGCCGCCGCTTGCCCTTTAAAAGCTTACTGATGGCCGAGGTTAGTTTTTCTTTATCAATAAGTGCCTCACGCGCAGGGGCAACAAAAATGCTTTTCGTGTTTTCCTGCCTGCGCTGGCTGTCGGGGTCAAAATAAGATATGGTGTCAACCTCGTCCCCCCAGAACTCAATTCGCACAGGGGTGCTGACTCCGGTGGGGAAAAGGTCTAATATACCGCCGCGGACCGAAAACTGTCCTGCACTCTCGACCGCGTCGGCGCGGACGTACCCTGCCGATACAAGTCGGTCTGCAAGCGTGCCGTAGGGCAGACTGTCCCCAACCGAGATTTTAAAGGTGTTCTTAAGGAGGGTTTCCTTGTCGGTCGTAAACTGCAAAAACGCCTCGGCCGAGCCGACACAAACCGAGAACGCCCCGTCTGCAACAGCAGACAGGGTGTAAAGCCTTTTATGCTCCCATTCTTTAGAGGTGGCGCCGGGAATCAGCGAAAACTCGCGCGAGGGTAAAAGTATAGCATCCTTTCCCAAAAACTGCAAATCCGCAACAAGCCGCGTTGCCTCCGCCTCGTCAGGACAGATGACGAAAGCGCGTTTTTTAAGCTTTGCCACCGCGGCCGAGATAAAGGCGGCGCGGTGCACAGGGGAAAGTCCCGTAACAGCTCCGCTTTTTCCTTTTTCGGCACAGGACAGGAGGTTTTTGTGCGCGGAAAGTCCGCAAAAAACCGAGTCAATAAAATGCATATAAAAACCTCTATCGGTTATTAAATCTGTTCATAGCCTCGTCAATGCCGCGCGTTATTATACATTCGCAGGCATCAGCGGCGTTTGACAGCGCCTGCATAAGCGCCGCTTCCTCCGACTTGGGAAAACGGGAAAGCACCCAATCCTTGAGGTCATAGTCGGGGTGGGGCTTTGCGCCAACACCAACCTTTATGCGCATAAACGCATCACTGCCCGATAAATATATGATGCTTTTCATTCCGTTATGACCGCCGTCAGAGCCCTTGCGCCTCAGCCTCAGCTTGCCGACGGGCAGGGAAATATCGTCAAAGATAATAACGGTGCGCTCGGGCGGAATTTTATAAAACGCGGCGGCATCACGTACCGCCTCCCCCGAGTTGTTCATAAAGGTCTGGGGCTTCATCAGCAGGACGGACTTGCCCGCGATGGTACAGGTGCCGTAGACCGCCTTGCACTTGGTCTTGTTCAGACGGCCTGCGCCGGCCTTTTCTGCCAGCAGATCCAGCGAAACGAAGCCCACGTTGTGGCGGGTCATTTCATATTTGTCGCCGGGATTGCCCAGACCGCAGACGATGTAATCCACGTTCTGGGGTTCGGAAACTTTC
>CALDPI010000145.1 GCA_937912045.1 uncultured Clostridia bacterium | reverse complement strand
GGTATGCGCGTGGAGCTTGACGACCGCAACGAAAAAATCGGCTTTAAAATCCGCGAGGCACAGCTTGCAAAAATTCCCTATATGCTCGTAGCGGGAGATAAAGAGGCCGAAAACGGCACACTTTCCGTTCGCAAACGCGGCGGCGTGGACCTCGGCACACAGACGCTTGATGAGTTTATGAATTTTATACTGAAAGAAATCAGAGAAAAAACAATCAGCTAACAGAAAGCACCGACGTTTGTCGGTGCTTTTTTGGTGCGCTTTGCGGCAAAACGTTATTGTATATATAAATTAAATATGATATTATTAATATGAATATAGTTTTGCAAAAAATTTTTAAAAATTTTCGGCAACTTTTCTTTTCCCCCTCTGTTAATAAAGCAGGAGGTAGAAGCCTATGTTTATAAATTTTTCAAATCATCCGTCAACACTTTGGGATGAAAAACAGCTGCGTGCCGCAAAAGAATACGGAAGCGTGGTTGACCTGCCCTTTCCGCAGGTGCCGCCCACGCTCACAAGGAAAGAGGTTTTGTCCCTCGCGGCAGAGTGTGCAGAAAAAATCATAAAAGAGCGCCCGACAGCCGTAATGTGCCAGGGCGAATGGTCACTTTGCTTTGCGGTGACAAATGCTCTGCTAAAGCGGGGCATAACCGTTCTTTGCGCCTGCACCGAGCGAAAATCATACGAAATACAGGCCGACGGTAAAACGGAAAAAAGCACGGTCTTTGAGTTTAAAAAGTTCAGAAAATACAGTTATATAGAGGAGTTATCAAAATGAAAAAATTTATCACCGCAATCTCCCTTCAGGGACGCGATTTAAAAAAGAACGTTTATATGCCCATCAAGGACGCACCCAAATATGAAAAGCCAACGTCATTTCCCATAATGGCGTCCATAAACGCGTCGGTCTCCGCCGACGAGGAAATAGAGGTTTATGCCATTGTAATCGGTGGCGATTCGGATGCCGCGGCACAAAACCGAAACTATGAAATATTTGAAGAGGAGCTGTTCGCACTTTCAAAGGAAAAGGATTTCCGCTATACCATAAAGAAAATAGATAAAGACGAAAACGACGACGCCGACGCTCTAACCTCGCTTTTCTGCCGCATAATAGGCTTGTCGGAGGACGGTGATGAGCTTTCGGCCTGCATAACCTACGGCACAAAGCCGATTTCGGTGGTTACGATAATGGCCCTTCACTACGCTTATCGCGTGCATAAAAACGTTGACGTAAAAAACATTGTGTACGGCAGAATGCTCTGGAACGAGGGCGCCGACCACAGCGCCGAAATCTTCGACGTTTCACCCCTGTTCTATATCGACTGCGCAACCGAAAACCTTGCAAAGCTCAACCTGAAAAACCCCGAGGAAGCGTTGAGGCTTATGCTGGGATTGGGTGACTGAGATGAACAGCTTTGACGGTATAAACCGCGTGGCAGAAAAGTATTTTTCAAGCCCAAAGGGCGAGCGCTCACGCTCACTGCAGAACGAGCTGTGGGAAAAGCTTTTCGAGGCGGCAAACTTGATTACAAAAAGCGGTATGAACGGCGACCTCTCTGACCGAGAGGATGCCGCCATAAGCTTTGGCGGCGTTGCCTGCACCTTCGACGTTTTTTCGGAAACGGTGGCGGAGGTGCTGGGACTCAAAAAAACCGAGAAGGGAGAAACCGCGGGCTACAGCCTTGAAGGCGGCGCAAGGTTCACGACCTATTTTATCGGCATACTTCGTCTGCGCCAGAAAACCCGCTTTAAAAACGACACGCTCGAGCAGAAGTGGCGCAACAACAAGCTGACCCAAGAGGACGGCGAGGTTAAGCGCGTCTTTGACACGACCAAATATTTTTTGTCCCCTGTCGAGCTGCTCGACCCCGAGGACGAGGCAGAGGCCGAGTCAGAGCGCATCGGTCACGACCCCGAGGACCACAAAAAA
>CALDPI010000144.1 GCA_937912045.1 uncultured Clostridia bacterium | reverse complement strand
GAGCCGATACGTGCGAGCATATCATAACCCATAGTTTCGCCTCTGGTCTGGTCGCCCATGCCGTATGAGTTGTTAAACACGTTATAAAGAATGGGCATTCCGCCGTTATGGCTTTCCCAAAGGGTGTGGAACTGGTCCATAGCGGCAAAGTTCATAGCCTCCCAAACGGGACCGCGTGCCATTGAGCCGTCGCCCGAGTTGCAAACAACTATACCCTGCTTATCGTTAACCTTTTTAAACAGAGCAGCGCCCGTAGCAATGGCAGCAGAGCCGCCGACAATGGCGTTGTTGGGGTAAATGCCGAAGGGCAGGAAGAATGCGTGCATTGAGCCGCCCATTCCCTTGTGGAAGCCTGTATCACGAGCGAATATTTCTGAAAGGGTTCCGTAAAGGATGAAGCGAATTGCAAGCTCTTTTACGTCGTCAACGGGTCCCAGCTTTTCGGTTGCTCTGAGTGCAGAGCCGCCAAGGAAGCCCTCCATAATTGTCATAAGCTCCTGCTCGCTCAGTTTTTTGATGCAGGAAAGTGCCTTTGCGAGAATTTCCGAATGGCTACGGTGTGAGCCGAAGGTGAAGTCGTTCTGGTCGAGTAGGTATGCCTGACCTACGCAGGCGGCCTCCTGACCGATTGAAAGGTGGGCAGGTCCCGGATATGTAGTTTCAATTCCGTTATAAACGCCCTGCGTTTTTATGAGGTTGAGCATAGACTCAAACTCTCTGAGCACGGTTATATCGTGATAAATTCCAACCAAATCGTCATCGCTGAAGCGTGCGCGCTCCTCTTTGATTGTTTTGTTATAAACGTTAACCGGAATGTCTTCAAAGGTTATTTTTCCCGCTTTTCTGGTTTCAGCAGGGTCAACAAATAAATTCTTTGGCATTTTAGATTCCCCCTAAATTTTAAATATTGCTTCACGGATGATTTCCGCAACCGTCGGATGCGGGAACACCAATTTCTGTAAACGAGTGGGTGTAAGCTCTGTGTCGACCATCATGGTTGCGGTCATTATTATTTCAGATGCATAGGAGCCAACCATATGACAACCGACCAAGCGGTTTTTATCTGTATCAACCACAAGCTTGATAAAGCCCTTTCCCCCGTTTGTTTCGGCAATATAACGGCCTGCATAGGACATTGGTAACTTAACTTCTTTTACCTTTATTCCCTTTTCCTCTGCCGCTTCCTTGCTGAGACCTACGCTTGCAACCTCGGGGTCGGTATAAATTACAGACGGGATAACGTCATAACGCATTTCGTCATTTTTTCCAAGCATATGGTTTACTGCAACCTCAGCCTCGCGGTAGGCTGTGTGTGCAAGCATAAGCTTTCCGTTACAGTCACCGATTGCATAAACGCCAGAAACGTTGGTACAAAGATGCCTGTCGGTCTTAACTGCGGCTCTATCCATATCAAGCTGCAGCGTTTCAAGACCGATGCCTGCGGTGGAGGGCATTCTGCCTGCGGAAAGTAAAACCTTGTCACAGGCTATTTCCTTTTTCTCACCGTTTTCCTCATAAATTACGCTGTTTGTTTTAACCTCAAGCACCTTACAGGAAAGCTTGAACTCCATATCGCGTTTTTTGAAGGAATCCATAAGCACCTTGCAGATTTCCGCATCGGTAGCGCCAGCGATTTTAGGCATCATTTCGATAACCGCGACCTTTGTGCCGACGCTTGCGAAGTAATATGCCATTTCAAGACCGATTACGCCGCCGCCGATAACCACAAGGCTCTTTGGCAATTCTTTATCATCCAAAACCTCGCGGTTGGTGACGACAAAGCCGCTTTGCAGTCCCTCTGCCAAGCCCGGAACAGGCGGTACCACCGTTTCGGAGCCGGTTGCAATTACAAGGCGTTTGCCTGTGTACTGCACACCTGCCGCCTCAACCGAAAAGCCGTTTTCGGTCTTGCCCATAATCACGGCAGTTTCATTAATAACGGTGACCTTGTTTGCCTTCATTGTCGCGCCAACGCCCGCTACGAGTGTTTTAACAACGTCGTTTTTACGCTCTATTACCTTGGCGTGATTGTAGGTTACGTTTTCTGCGGTCACTCCAAAGGCTTCGCTTTCCTTGGCGTGACGATACATCTTTGATGAATTTAAAAGTGTTTTTGTGGGTATGCAGCCCTCGTTAAGACAGGTGCCGCCAAGACTTTTCTTTTCAAAAACGGCCGCCTTCATTCCGTTTTGAGCGGCACGCTCAGCACAGAGATATCCGCCCGGACCGCCGCCGATTACCAACACATCAAAAAGTTCCATATTTTCCTCCTACTTTGCAAGAAGCGCGGTGAAATTCTCAAGATTTTCACCAAGCTCTTTCTGGAAACGGGATGCAGGCGCTCCGTCAACTGCGCGGTGGTCGAAAGTCAATGAGAGACCCATTGCCTGATAAAATTCGATTTCGCCATCGGCATTTTCACGGGGTTTGAGCTGGAAAGTACCGACACCGAGAATTGCGGTCTGCGGAGGATTGATAACAGGAGTGAAGCTTTCCACGCC
>CALDPI010000143.1 GCA_937912045.1 uncultured Clostridia bacterium | reverse complement strand
ACTCATAATTTCTACAAAAAGTGTGATACTAACAAAGAACAAAAACAACAACTCGACCCAAGTCCTCTAACCCCTTATGTCCAACTGGGACAAACGAAAAAAGAGGTAAAATTGGCTTAGGCGAGGTGAAATTCACCTCGCTTTTGTTATATAACAGTTACGGTATTCCGTTGGTGACATCTGATAATGCTTTTTGAACATCTTGTTAAAATATATTGAGTCGTCGATGCCTACCTCTGATGCTATTTGACTAATGGACTTTGTTGTTCCTTGCAGCAGCTCTGCCGCTATAGACATACGATAATTGTTAAGGAAAGAAATGGGGGAAACGCCCATTTGTTTCTTAAAAATCGCAAACAAATGCGAAGAAGAAAGATGGGTCCTCTTTGCAATATCTTCAATTGATATTTTTTTGCTGTAGTTGTCTTTTATATAGCATAATGCTTGTTCCATATACGCAGGTAAAATTTTCTCTTTTTCGTTTGCAACCAAAGAAAGCAGTTTAATTATTTCATAATAACAAATATATTCGTCAAATGTGTTATCTACACAAAACAATCTGTCAAAAATCGTATTCATTTCCGACTTTATATTTTGGGGCAAAATAGTTGGAAAACTAAATTTTTCATCAAAGCTGTAAACATCGTTGATTTTGATTTTTATAAAAATCCAACGACAAATCATTTTTTTACTTGCAGGGTCTGTGTTATGGACAATTCGTTGCTGTACATTTGACGGCGCTATAAAAAAGCCACCGCTTCCGGTATTACATATTACGTCGTTTTCAAGTTGAATATCGTAAGAGCCCTCTACTGCCTGTACCACCGACAAATACGGCAACACTTTTGTGTGACATACACCATCGCACGAGGTAGAGGTAAACCCGTTCTTTTTTACATATTCAATAACAATCTTTTCAATTTGCATATTCCCACCTCAATAGTATTGTACTAAAAATAAGTAGTATTTTCAACAGATTTAATAGTTTTGTTTGTTATAATGTTGTCGAGGTGATTGAATATGACTTTTTTTGCAGTTAACGGAAAAAGGCCTATACGGTTAAGTGACGAAACGAGAAAATTTGCTTTTGACTCTTTAAATCACAAATACGGCTTGGAAACATGGAGCACGCCCGCTGTTTTGATGGACGGTTATAAAGGGTTTGAGAATTTATCTCCACTTAAAAAATACGACGCTGTTATCGAACAGATTTCAAAAACTGCGCCCGTCCGTATTTGCAACGGAGAGAAGATAAGCGGTGCGGCGACTTTGGGGATGGCAATATCCCATAATATTCCTGCCACTTTTGGCGGAAAGCCTGTATTTTCAAGCTCGATCAGTCATTTGACCATTGACTTTGAAACAGTCTTAAAAAAAGGTGTAAATCATATTCAAAAGCAAGCGGAAGATGCATTTAAAAAATACAAGGGAACCGAAAAAGGACCTTTTATTCAAAGCTGTATACATTGTCTTCAGTGCATGAAAATATGGCATGATAGATATTTGAAGGCATTAAAAAACAAGCCTGCATACAGTAAAAACTTTGAGAATCTGCAAAACGTTCCTTTTGAACCTGCTAAAAATTTTTATGAGGCGGTACAAAGCATCTGGTTTACATTTGCGTTTGTGCGTCTTTGCGGAAACTGGCCGGGAATTGGAAGAATTGATTGGCTTTTGGGCGATTATTTAGAAAAAGATCTTGCTGACGCTACGCTAACGCTTGACGAAGCAAGAGAAATACTTGCACACTTTTTTATAAAAGGTTGCGAATGGGTCAAGGGCGGCGATTATGGAAGCGGAGATGCACAGCATTACCAAAATATTTTACTTGCCGGTGTAGACGAAAACGGAAAAGAAGTAACCAATGCCGTTACCCATCTTGTCTTGGATATATTGGAAGAATTGGGAATCAGCGACTTTCCGACCACGGTTCGCATCAATAAAAATACCGACACAAAACTGTTGACACGTATTGCTGAAGTTATACGCTACGGCGGCGGTGTTGTAGCTGTATATAACGAGGATTTAATTATAGATTCGCTTACTGATTACGGTTATGAACTTGACGAAGCGAGACGATTTGCAAACGATGGTTGTTGGGAAATACAGATCCCCGGCAAAACATTTTTTACATATACTCCGTTTGATGCTTTACAGATTTTGCAGCAAATCATGCTTGAGGATTACAGTGACAACACTTGCTTTTCGGATTTTGAATCTTTGTACAATGCATTTATTGATGGATTGAAAAACAAAGTGATAGGCATTGCTGCTTCAATAAATGAGAATCGTTTTATATATACCGCAGTGCCGACAAAAGATTGGAAATGGAAACCGTCCACGCCGTGTACGGTGGTTTCTCTTTTTGAGCAGGGGTGTATTAAAAAAGGACTGTCTTACCTTGAGGGCGGACCGATTTACAACATCGTTTCGCCGCATATCGGAGGTTTGACTGATGTAGTTAACAGTCTTTATGCAATTAAGAAGTTGGTATTTGATGAGCAAAAAGTGACGTTTGAACAACTTGTGCAGTTGTTAAAAACCAATTGGGAAGGTAGCGAAGCACTTAGACAATATGCCCTTAATAAATACTCTTATTTTGGAAACGATAATGACGAAGTAGATATTATTGCAAAAAACATCATAAGCGATTTTGCCGATATTTGCGACAATTTGGAAAGCGGATATAAAACCCCCGCCGGTGTCAGTACGTTTGGACGGCAATTGGAATGGTCGCGTCTGCGAATGGCAACCCCCTACGGTAAGAAAGCACACGAAGTGTTGGCAGGAAACTTCTCACCAACGCCTGGCACCGATAAAGAAGGGGCAACCGCTATTATCAAATCGTATTGCAAGGCGGATTTGAAACACACTGTATCGGGTGCGGCACTCGACATTAAATTATTGCCATCATCTGTCAATGGTGAAAATGGCATTGAAGCGATAAGTGCCTTGATTAAGGGATTTGTTACACTTGGAGGTCACTTTATGCAACTTGATATTGCCGATACAGAGCTACTAAAAAAAGCACAGGAGCATCCGGAAGACTATCAAAACTTATCGGTACGTGTGTCCGGCTGGAATGCTCGTTTTGTTACGTTGAATCGGGAATGGCAGAATATGATTATCGCACAGATAGGAAGTGAGTTTTGATGATTGTTAGCGATATTCAAAGGTTTTGCATGCATGACGGCCCCGGTGTTAGAACAACGGTGTTTTTCAAGGGCTGTCCACTTCACTGTGAGTGGTGTCACAATCCCGAAACGCAAAGCTTTGAAAAAGAGCTTTTGTTTTATAAAGAAAAGTGTATTGGTTGCGGAATTTGCAAGGCTTGTGATAAAGAAACTTGTATTGCTTGCGGTGAGTGTGCTAAAAAATGTCCAACAGGCGCAAGAGAGGTTGCAGGTCGTGAGTGCACCGCACGGGAATTATACGACCAAATCCAAAAAGACGTTGCTTTTTACGGCAAAAAAGGCGGTGTGACCTTTTCGGGCGGAGAGTGTATGTTGCAGATTGAGCCATTAGCAGAAGTGCTTAAAATGTGCAAAGAAAAAGGCATACATACTGCCGTCGATACCGCAGGTTACGTGTCGTTTGGGAATTTTGAAAAAGTACTGCCATATACCGATTTGTTCCTATACGACATCAAACTTTTTGACCCTGAAAAGCATAAGAAATACACGGGAGTAGACAATGAGCAGATTTTAAGCAATTTAAAAAAGTTGTTTAAATTCGGAGCGAAAATATGGATTCGTATCCCGATTGTTCCTTCTATTAATGATAACGTAGAGGAAATGAAGAAAATAAAAACTTTTTTAAATGAGTGCGGGACTCCTGAAAAAATTGAACTGTTGCCATATCATCCTATGGGTGAAAGTAAAAGCCAAGCACTTGGAAAAGCACCGCATTTATTTGAAATACCCGATTCCGAAAAAATGAAATCGCTTAAAGAAATCTTCGGGTGATTACAAGTATAAATCTCCTTGTTTTACAGATACTAACAGTACAAATTTGTAAAACAAGGAGATTGATTTATATATGAAAGCTACAGGAATAGTTAGAAGAATAGAGGCTTGTGTTATAATAGGGCAAACCGCCTGAAACCCGCATAAACACTATGGTTTTCGCTGATTTTGATTGAAACCAATTTGCACAAAACATAAGATGCATAGCAAAAGCGAGGTGAAATTTCACCTCGCTTTTGTTTATACATTAGTAGGTGTATCTTGTAGAATCTGCAAGATACTCCCTGATGCTTTTTTCCATTTTCCTTTTAAATACTGTTCTGAAATAGCCTACATCTGTATAACCGCAGCGCCAGCTAATTTCTTTTTGAGAAAAGTAACCTGTTTCTAAAAGTGATTTTGCATACTGTATGCGTAGCGTATCAAGATAGTCTTTTGGAGATGTGCCATATACCCGATTGAATTCCCGGCGATAGTAAGCAGGTGAAACGCACGCCTGCATCGCCAAATTCTCAATTGAAAGATCGGGGTTCCAAAAATTTTGGCGCATATATTCTGCTGATTCTATAATTCTGTTATCTTTTGGATTGGCAGTAAAACCAACATCGCGGGTAAGCTCGGATAAAATTTCATATACAACCGATGTGATGCGGTAGGTAGAACCGATATCATTTTCATATTTAATGCTTAATGCTTTTGTGAACAATGCTTTGTATTTTTCAGCGTCAGGTACTTTATATACCTGAATTTCTTCCATTATGTAATTGAACATATGAAAATGAATAACAAGGATATCTTCTTCAAAATTGTTCCGCTCATAAGCGACGCCTGCGGGAATGATGCAGATACTTCCAGGCTCAAAGGAGATGGTTTTATTTTTACATGTGTATTTGCCCGGAGTTTTTAATCTTAATGTTATGGCAGAAAAGGTGCGTGCCGATACAAAAATTTTTTCACGTTTTTGATGGTAGTTTAAAACATCGGTAACTGATATTGCAAGATTTTTTGGAAGCATTGTATCACCTCTGATTTATTTTAACCTTTTAAGTATCGAAAATCAACTGTTTTATAGCGAAAATCGACTTGTTTTATATCGAAATTTATATATAATTGGATTATAGTAATTTTTGAGGTGATAAAAAATGAATTTTTGTTCTAACCCAACAGATTTAAAAATCACAGATATGCGTTTCGTTGATATAGATGGTGCGCCTAAAAGATGTACAATTCTGCGAATTGACACTAACCAAGGTATAAGCGGTTTCGGTGAGGTACGTGATGCTTCATCTAAAACCTATGCACTTATGCTTAAAAGTAGAATAATCGGTGAAAACCCTTGTAATGTTGATAAAATTTTCCGCAAAATAAAACAATTTGGTGGTCCTTCACGTCAGGGTGGTGGTGTAAGCGGTATTGAAATTGCACTTTGGGACTTGGCAGGTAAGGCTTACGGAGTTCCTTTGTATCAGCTTTTAGGTGGCAAATTTCGTGATGAAGTAAGAGTTTACTGTGATACCGATGTTGACGGTAAGCATACAGGTCACGATATGGGACTAGCTCTTAAGAAAAGAATGGATATGGGCTTCACGTTCCTCAAAATGGACTTAGGTATTGGTCTTTTACTTGATGAACCTGGTACACTTAACGCACCTTTAGGTTTTATTGAGGATATGAAGAAATATGCTTCACATATTCTTAATGTTCAGGGCGGTTCGGTTACTGCAGATATGGTTAAGCATCAAAAGAGTTATTCCATAGTTACTACCGCACATCCACATACAGGTATTCACTTAACCGAAAAGGGACTTGATTTCCTTGAAAACTATGTTAAAGAGGTAAGAGAAGTTATAGGTTATGAAGTGCCTCTTGCTATTGACCATTTCGGTCATATCTGTGTCGAAGATTGTATCCGTTTTGCAAGAAGAATGGAACCCTATAACCTTGCTTGGATTGAAGATATGGTGCCTTGGATGTACACCGACCAGTATGTGAGACTTAAAAATTCTACTACAATTCCTGTTTGCACAGGTGAGGATATTTATCTTAAAGAGGGCTTTGAAACACTTATTAAAGCAGGCGGCGTTTCTGTAATTCACCCCGATATTTTAACCTGTGGCGGTGCTTTGGAATTAAAGAAAATTGGAGATATTGCTGACGAATACGGTGTTGCAACTGCTATACATATGGCAGAAAGTCCTGTAGCTTGTCTTGCAGCGGTACATACTGCAGCAGCTATGCATAATGTATTGGCACTTGAATTCCACTCGGTAGATGTTCCGTGGTGGGCAGATATGGTTAAAGGAATTGATAATCCTATATTTAAAGATGGTTTCATTAAAGTTCCTGAAAAACCGGGTCTTGGCTTTGATGACCTTAATGAAGAAGTGTTAAGACAGCATATTAATCCCAATATCCCAGGTTATTTCGAGTCGACAGACGAATGGGATAAGGAATTTTCAAATGACCGTATTTGGTCCTGATGATTATGAGGTGAGCTTGTGGACAAAAATTATATTTTAGAGAGCTTTTTAAAAAATGACGAAAAGCTGGAGGCACGTAATGCGGAAGGCATTGAAAAACACCGCAAAGGCAAATTCACCCTGAAACTTCCCGCAAAGGCAGGACAAAAGGTTAGTGTTAAACAGAAGAAACACGCATTCTATTTTGGTACAACGGCATTTATGCTTGGAAGCTTTGAAAAGCCCGAAAAGGAAATACAATATAAGGAAGCTTTTGTCAATCTGTTCAATCAGGCGGTAGTCCCGTTCTATTGGTCTGATTTTGAGCCGCAAGAAGGGCATTTGCGCATGAGAACGGACAGCGAATTTATCTATCGCCGACCTGCGCCTGATACTTGTCTTGAATTCTGTAGCGAATACGGCATTGAACCTAAAGGTCACTGTTTAACCTGGAATAACTTTGTTCCTAAATGGCTCGAAGCATATTCCCCAGAAGAGCGGAAAGAGATTCTTGAACGTCGCTTTAAAGAAATCGCGGATGAATATGCTCGTAAAATCCCATCCTTTGACATTGTTAATGAGAGCGCCAGCAATTATCGCCGGGGTGTAAAATCTTTGTTTGAGAATTACGATGAATACGGTTTGCAATTGGGTGAGAAGTATTTTCCTGATAATATCAAAATATTGAATGAAACCAATCAGGCTATTTGGCGGGATTATTACACAGAGGGCAAATATATGGCCTTTAATATGCAGTTGCAAAACTTTATTCGACGCGGAATTCCGTTCGATGAAATCGGACTGCAATACCACATTTTCACAACCACAGAAGAGATGGAAAATCCAACGGTTCGTAATACATATCTGGATGTAGAATCTATGCTTGAGATTTTAGATGTTTTTGATAGCTATGGTTATCCGATGCACATTTCTGAGATCACTATTCCGGGTAGTGGTCTAAATGATGAAAACGAAGAAATCCAAGCTTATCTGGTGGAAAAGTTATATAGGACATGGTTTGCTACCCGTAATATGAAGAGTATCGTCTGGTGGAACTTGGTAGACGGTTATGCAGCATATGCACCGCTTGGATCAAATCAAGGTGAAAATCGTTGCGGCGGCGGTCTTCTTCGCTTTGATATGAGCCCGAAACCTGCCTATGAAGTATTGAACAATTTAATCAATAAAGAATGGAATACATCCTTTGAGACTGTTGTTGACAAAAATGGTGAGCTTTCTTTCCGTGGTTTCTACGGTGAATATGAAGTTATAGTTGATGATAATACCTATACAGTGATTTTTGACAGTGATGGATTGGAAATCTCACTTTAAATTAAATTGTACGAGAGGTAAAGTTATGAATTTTAATGATAGGGAAAAAATAATACAGTTAACTCCACTCTGGAAAGGCGAAAGATTACCTGACGGCAGACCGAAAGTAGAGGATAAGTATCTTGATGCACTTTATGGTATGACATTAGAAGAAGTATGGAAACCAATATTTGTTTTGGGTTACGAGCATCAGTTTGTAGGCGGCGGTGAAAATCCAATGCACACGTTACATAATGATGACAGAAAGCTTGTGGGTAGAGCGGTTACATGTACATACTGTCCTACCCGTCCCGATCTGCATGACGTACAGTTTGCTCGCGGTGCGGAGGACGGTCTGCAAGGCAACTATAATCAATGGGTTATTGACCACCTTTATGAGCGTGATGTTGTAGTATGTGATATGTACGATAAAATTTATAAAGGTACATTTCTTGGTGGTAACCTTACAACTGCTCTTCAAAAGCGTACTAAAAACGGCGGTGCAGTTGTTTGGGGCGGTATTCGTGATATAGAACAGATGAAAAAGGTGCCCGACGTTCAGGTTTATTACAGAGGAATCGACCCCACACCTATACGTGAATTTGTTATGAAGGATTGGAACGATATCACAAACTTCGGCGGTGCAGTGTGCTTGCCCGGTGATGTCGTATTTGGTGCAGGCGGTGGTGTTTTATTTATTCCGTCACACCTTGTTGCAGATGTGGTCGAGGGCGCGGCTAAAACCCATGTTAAGGACGATTTTGGTTTTGAAATGATTTGTCAGGGTAAGTTCACAACTGCTCAGATTGACAAAAACACATGGAGCGAAGAGATGCTCGATATGCTGCTTGATTGGATAAAGAACGACCCCAGAGGCGAAGAATACCGTGATTTAGATTGGTCTAAAGAATATGATTTGGCTCGCAATGGTGACCCAAATGATACGCAAACCGCACTATAATGAGGTAAAATTATGAAAACTGCATTAGTTACAGGCTCTTCAAGAGGAATTGGCAGAGCTATAGCCATAAGATTAGCACAAGATGGATATAAAGTTATTATTCACGGTGAAGGAAATATTGCGAAAGCCAAAGAAACTAAAAGTATTATAGAACAAAACGGCGGAGTGGCGGAAGTGATTATTTCCGATTTAACTGACATTGAGAAAACCCGTGAGTTTTGTGAAATGATTAAAGAAACGGATGTACTTATATTAAATGCATCTCTTCAGTACCGTACACCTTGGCAAGAAATAACAACAAAAGCTTGCTATGAACAACTTAACTGCAATTTTGTTTCAAGTATGATGTTAATTCAAGCTGTAGCCGATAATATGAAGAAAAAAGGTTGGGGCAGAATTGTAACTATCGGCTCTGTTCAGGAAGCGAAGCCTCATCCCGATATGCTTATTTATTCTGCCTCTAAAGCTGCTCAGACAAATATGGTAAAGTCCCTCGCTTTGCAACTTGCAAAGGATGGTATTACCGTAAACAATGTGGCCCCGGGTGTAATATATACCGATAGAAATGTTGATGCGTTATCAGATCCCGAGTATGCAAAGAAAGTGACCGACAGTATACCCGTAGGTTTTTACGGTGAACCTGAAGACTGTGCGGGAATAGTAAGTCTTTTGTGTAGTGATGAAGGAAGATACATAACAGGACAAAATATTTTCGTTGACGGAGGAAAAGGAATATAAAGATATGAAACGTAAAGATATAGTGTTTAAATATTTTAATGAGCAAAAAGATTACTTTGAAAATCGGGTGAAAAAAGGTATAGAAAATTACCGAAAAGGTGATGCAGAGATTGAATTTGTATCAAGTGGAAATTCACCTGAAAACATAACGGTAGAGATAGAACAAACGAATCATGAATTTAAATTTGGTGCTAATATTTTTATGCTTGATGAATTTGAAACGGTTGAAAAGAATGAAATTTACCGTGAAAAATTCCCAGAACTTTTCAATCTTGCAACTCTGCCTTTTTATTGGAATAGTCTTGAACCTGAAAAAGGCAACTTCCGATTTGATAAAAATTCTCCAAAAATTTACAGAAGACCGGCGATCGATTTATGTCTCGAATATTGTGAAGAAAAGGGAATTGAACCAAAGGCCCATTGTCTCAATTATGATTATATGAAACCCGATTGGTTACGGGGGGCAGGTATAGAAGAACATAAGAGGGAGTTGGAAGAGCATTTTAAAATTTTAGCACAAAAATATGCTCATATTATCCCTACGTGGGAAGTTACGAATGAGACATTTAATGTTACATTTGCAAGAGAGTTTTTAGATCCTAACTATTCAGAGTTTTACAGACAAAAAGAATTTAACGAATGGTCATTTAAAATGGCAGATAAATATTTTCCCGATAATCGCCTTATGATAAATGATCATCTTGATTTTGGTTGTATGAGAAGTCTTTATGGTGAGTATTTCGGTGAACGCAGCCCATATTATTCAGAGATTGAAAGGCTTGGAAATATAGGTGTAAATCATATTGATTCTATAGGTTTTCAGTATCATTGTTTCTTTGCGCCCGAAAAGGAAAAAGAACTTAATGTAACCCGTTATAATCCACGATACATATACGATGTGCTTGATACCTATCAGAAATTGGGTAAGAAATTGCAAATAACTGAAATGACAGTATCCGCATTCAGTAATAGAGAAGATGACGAAGAAATTCAGGCGGAACTTATAAAAAATCTTTATTCCGTATTTTTCAGCCACCCTGCTATGGAGGCGGTGATTTATTGGAATCTGGTTGACGGTTATGCCTCGGGGGGAAAAGTCGGTGAAATGTCGGCAGGAGAAAACAGATATTTCGGAGGATTATGCAATTTTAATATGAAAGAAAAACCTGCATATAAAATTCTTAAAAATCTTATTAATAAGGAATGGCATACATCGGCTGTTTTGAAAGCGGTGGACGGAAGGGTTAATTTCAAAGGTTTTTACGGAGATTATAAAATAAAGATATTTGCAGATGGTAAAGAAATACCTTTTGTTTTTAAATTATCTGAAAATAAATCTAATAAAATAATTATTAATTTGTAATTTTTAAAATATATATGTAATTTATGGGTTAAATTAGTGATAATATATATTGATATGTTTAAAACTATTTGCTAAAATGATAAAAAATCATTTTGGTGGAATATTATCTTTTGATATTAATGTAAATGGAAACCTTAAAAATCCTACAGAAATAGAAAATACAAAGGGTATTGTGCCTTGCCATCTCGAGGTGTTAGAAGATAGTAAATTTGTTGTGAATTATCTTTCGGGTAATATTGTAAAGATAGGTGAAAAAACGGTTACACATAGCGGAAAAGGCGCTCATTCTCTGTCATTACAACTTGCAAAGTATGGAATAACTGTTAACAATGTGGTACCGGGTGTAATTTGTACCGACCGAAATGTTGAAGTACTCAGTGACCTTGAATATGCTAAAAAGGTTACCGATAGTATTCCTGTCGGTTTTTATGGCGAACCCGGAGATTGCGCAGGAATTGTCAGTCTCTTGTGTAGTGATGAGGGAAGATATATAACCGGTCAGAATATTTTTGTTGATGGGGGGAAAAGCGTACAATGATAATAAGGTTTTTAGGTCAAAGCGGTTATATTATTAAAACCGATAAAGCAGAAATAATGATAGACCCGTATCTTTCTGATAGTGTTAATCGTGTTGCAGGAAGACCGCGCACCTTACCTATACCGATTAACCCTCAAAATATATCTTGCCAAGCAGTGATATGCACCCACAATCATCTGGATCACTTAGATCCCGATACGGTAGCACAAATAAATGATGAACAATTATTTATCACCACAAATGAGGGTGAAACAGAACTGAATCGACTTGGCAAGGATAATGTTGTTTCGTTAAATGTTGGCGAAAGTACAGTTGTAGGCGACATCGAAATAACCGCTGTTTTTGCTGATCATACTGTAGAGGCTTTTGGTTTAATTGTTAAAGCTGAAAATAAAACCTTATATTTCAGTGGAGATACTCTATACAACGAAAAACTATTTGATATTTCACAATATAAACCGGATATCACATTTATTTGTATAAACGGCAGACTTGGAAATATGAATGTAAAAGAAGCATTAATGACTGCAAAAAGAATTGGAGCAAAAATAAATATTCCCAATCATTATGATATGTTTGCTTCGAATTCTGAAAATCCGCGCACGTTTACTAATCAAATCGCAAATGGATTTATTATGGAATTTAATAAAGAGTATGATGTTCTGAATATTTTAAAGGCATAAATAAAAAACATATTTGAAGCATAAATCTCCTTGTTTTACAGATACTAACAGTACAAATTTGTAAAGCAAGGAGATTATTATATATTATGAAAGCAACAGGTATAGTTCGTAGAATAGACGACCTTGGTCGTGTAGTTATTCCCAAAGAAATCCGCCGCACTATGCGCATACGTGAAGGTGACCCGCTGGAGATTTACACCGATGCGGGCGGGGAGGTCATTTTCAAAAAATATTCGCCGATTGGCGAACTGTCGACCTTTGCCTCGCAGTATGCCGAGGCTCTTTTGCGCGGAACGCAGCTTGCCGTAATCATTTGCGACCGCGACCATTGCGTTGCGGCGGCAGGCATTTCAAAAAAAGAGGTGCTTGAGCGCAGAAATTCTGCTGCGCTTGACGAGATTATGCAGTCGCGAAGACTTTACACCGCACGCGCCGACGAGAGTGTTCCGGCGCTTGATGGGATTGACCGCGCAATGTGCGTTGCCGCACCCATCATTTCGGCAGGGGACGTCACAGGTGCAGTTGTGATGCTTTCGGCCGAGGCATCACAGCTTCCGACCGAAACAGACATCAAGCTTATACAGGTTGCGGCAGGCTTTTTAGGCAAACAGATGGAAGAGTAAAAAACACTTGATTTTTCTTATTATATATGTTATACTCTCATTGTTAAGATTTTAAAGAAAGTGAGTGGGGCGACCCGCTCACTTTTCATTGTGCGGACTTGATTGCAAGACCGACACTTAAGGAAGGTGGAAAAATGGCACAAAATACTGCAGCAAAGGTTGAAAATCTGATTGCGCCGACGGTCACGGCAATGGGCTATGATTTGTGGGACGTGCGTTTTCTTAAAGAGGGCACATCGTGGTATCTGCGAATTTTTATCGACAAGCCAGAGGGCATCGATATTAACGATTGCACCGACGTTTCACACGCGGTTGACCCCCTGCTTGACGAGGCTGACCCGATTGACAAGGCGTACTATCTTGAGGTGTGCTCGCCCGGACTTGAGCGCGAGCTGACCCGACCCGAGCATTTTGCCAAAATGACGGGCAAGGAGATAAACGTTCACCTTTATCGCCCTGTGTCAGACAGACGCGATTTCTGCGGAACGCTGCTTTCCTTTGACGGCGGCATAAGGCTGTCCGAGGACGGACGTGAGCTTTATTTTGAAAAAGGCTCTTTTTCATCTGTAAAACTGAATGACATTACACTATAAATAAATTGGAGGAAAACGGAAAATGAATAACAAAGAATTTTTTGAAGCACTCAAGGTTATGGAAGCCGAAAAGGGCATTCCGGCAGAGTTTATCGCAAGCAAAATCTCTAACGCGATAGTAACCGCTGTTAAAAAGGAATACGGCGGAAGAGATATTGTCTTCTGCGATATTGACTGTGAAAAGCAGAAGTTCAGCGTTTATCTTAAGAAGAACGTTGTTGAAGAGATTGAGGACGAGTACGCAGACATTCTACTTAACGATGCATACAACCACAGCAAGCGCTCCAAGGTTGGCGGCACGGTAAACATCAAGCTTGACACCAAGCACTTCGGCAGAATCGTGGCACAGACTGCCAAGCACGTAATCCGTCAGGGCATACGCGACGTTGAGCGTGACCAGGCCCTTGCCGAGTTCCAGTCGCGCAACCGTGAGCTTGTGACAGCCGTTGTTCAGCGCATTGACCCCAAAACAGGCAACGCATCACTCACAATCGGCCACAGTGAAGCAATGCTTCCTAAGGCAGAGCAGGTACCGGGTGAGGTGCTTTCGGAGGGCGACCACATCAAGGTTTATATCGTTGACGTTAAGGATACCGAAAAGGGTCCCAAGGTAATGCTTTCACGCACACATCCCGGCCTTGTAAAGCGTCTGTTTGAAAACGAGGTGCCTGAGATTTATGACGGCACTATTGAAATCAAGGCGATTTCACGTCAGGCAGGAAGCAGAACAAAGATGGCGGTATTTGCCGAGAACAGCGAAATCGACGCGGTCGGCGCCTGCATAGGCCCCAAGGGCGCACGCGTTAACAACATTGTTGAAGAACTGGCAGGCGAAAAGATTGATATTGTTAAATATTCAGACGACCCTGCTGCATTTGTATCAGAGGCACTTTCTCCCTCAAAGGTTGTAGGTGTAGAGATTATAAGCGAAGAGCCGCGCAGCTGCCGCGCAACCGTTCCCGATTCACAGTTATCGCTGGCAATCGGCAACGGCGGACAGAACGTCCGTCTGGCAGTTAAGCTTACGGGCTGGAACATAGACATTCGCCCCGAAAGCGGATTTTATGGTGAAGACGAGGAATAAGGTGATTTTATGAAGTCCCAAAAAACGCCGCTTAGAATGTGCGTCGGCTGTGGCGAAATGAAGCCGAAGCGTGAGCTTGTCAGGGTGGTAAAAACACAAAATGGTGAAATACTTCTTGATAAGACGGGAAAACAAAACGGCCGCGGCGCATATATCTGTGATGATGCAAAGTGTCTCTCTCTCGCACAGAAGGCGAGAAGACTTGAAAAAGCATTTGGCACCGCCATTCCGAACGAGGTTTATGAAGGTCTTTCGGAGGTGCTGTCGAATGACAGATAAAATACGTGCACTTTTGGGCTTTTCAAGAAAGGCAGGAAAGCTTGCCACAGGAACCGAGGCCACGCGCGAATCGGTAATGCGTCACCGCGCACGGCTTGTGCTTATTGCATCGGATATATCACCTAAAAGCGTAAAAGAAATTCGTTTTATTTGCGACAAGAATAATACACGGGTTGAAATTTTGCCCCTGACAACAGAGGAACTTTCAGCCGCAATCGGCAGACGTGCAGGAATCCTCGCGCTTGAGGATGACGGCTTCGCAGCTGCCGTTGTAAAAAACATATTATAGGAGGAAATGCCCATGGCGGTTAAATATAAGGTTAGCGACTTAGCAAAGGATTTTAATATGCAGTCAAAGGATTTGGTTGCAATTCTTTCGGATAAGCTGCAGATTGCAAAGAAAAGCTCGTCCTCTTTGGAGGAGAACGAGGTTGGCCTTGTTTTCAACTATCTGACAAAGGAAAACGCGGTAAAGAGCTTTGACGAATATTTTGCCACAGGTGCCGCAGCACGCGAAAAGGCAGCAGCCGAGAGACAGGCAGAAAAGGACCGTAAGCTTGCAGAGCAGATGGCGATTTTCGAGCAATTAAAGGCAGCGGCAGAGGCTGAAAAAGCGGCGGCCGAAAAGGCAAAGGCACCCAAAGAGGAGCCTAAAAAGGTGGAGGAAAAGCCCGCACCGAAAAAGGCAGAAAAGCCTGCAGAGGTTAAGGCAGAGAAGCCCGCACCAAAGGCCGAGGAAAAGCCTGCGCCGAAGAAGGCCGAGGAGAAGAAAGAGCCTGAAAAGAAATCAGAGCCGATTATTATCGCTCCGCAGCCTAAGAAGAAAAAGGTTCCGGGCGAGGCACCTAACAGAGGACCTGCGCAGATTTTACACGTTGATACACGCAGCTCCAACGTTGATATTGAAAAGTATAACGAAAAATATGAAAACATTGCTCCTGCAAATACAATGCATGACAATATGCAGCGTAAGCAGAAGATTAAGCAGAAGTCACAGGACTATAAGCGTCCCAAGGGTGCCAAGCGTGACACCGAGGCTGATAAGCTCAGAAGACTTCAGCTTGAGCGCATAAAGAAGACCCCGATTACCGTAACGGTTGGCGATGAAATCACGGTTGGTGAGCTTGCCGCAGCACTCAAGAAAACGGCCGCAGAGGTAATTAAGGAGCTTATGAAGCTCGGTATGATGACAACCGTAAACCAGGTTATCGATTATGATACTGCAGAAATCGTCGTGACCGAGATGGGCGCAAAAATCAAGCGCGCCGTTGTTGTCACTATTGAAGACAGAATTATGGACGACACAGAGGATACCGCAGAAAATCTGCGCCAGCGCGACCCGATTGTTGTTGTTATGGGACACGTTGACCACGGTAAAACCTCTCTCCTTGACGCTATACGTCACACCGCCGTTACAAATACAGAGGCCGGCGGAATTACACAGCACATCGGTGCGTACCGCGTCAACTGCAACGGAAACGATATTACCTTCCTTGATACTCCCGGACACGCCGCATTTACAGCAATGCGTCAGCGCGGCGCACAGTCAACCGATATTGCAATATTGGTTGTTGCCGCCGATGACGGCATAATGCCGCAGACCATCGAGGCTATCAATCACGCTAAGGCCGCAAACATCTCGGTTATCGTTGCAATTAACAAAATGGATAAACCCGAGGCCAACCCAGACCGCGTGCTTCAGCAGCTCACAGAGCATTCTATCGTACCGGAGGAGTGGGGCGGCGACACAATCTGTGTTCCTGTTTCGGCCAAGACGGGTGACGGAATTGACACACTTCTTGAAAACGTACTGCTCGTTGCCGAAATGCTCGAGCTTAAGGCGAACCCGGACCGCAAGGCCCGCGGCGTCATCATCGAGGCGAAGCTGGATCACTCCCGCGGCGCCGTTGCGACCGCGCTGGTGCAGACCGGTACGCTCCATGTCGGCGACATGGTCGTGGCGGGCAATGCCTATGGCCGCGTCCGCGCGATGATTTCTTCCCGCGGCGATCGCGTGAAGACCGCGCTGCCGTCCACGCCGGTGGAGATCATTGGCTTTGGCGGCGTGCCGGAGGCCGGCGACGAGTTCATGGCTGTTGCCGATGAGAAGCTCGCCCGTCAGGTTGTCGAGGAGCGCGCTGCCAAGGCGAAGGCTTCCATGGTCAAGATGAATTCCGCCTCCACCCTCGAGGAGCTCTACAGCAAGCTCGAGGAGGGCGAGGTCAAGGATCTCAATATCATCATCAAGGCGGATGTTCAGGGTTCTGTCGAGGCTGTCAAGCAGTCTCTGGAGAAGCTCTCCAACGACGAGGTGCGCGTCCGCGTGCTGCACAGCGCCGCCGGTGCCGTCACCAAGGACGACGTCAACCTGGCCAGCGCCTTCAACGCCATCATCATCGGCTTCAACATCCGCCCCGACGCCTCCGCCCGCGAGACTGCTGAGCGCGAGAAGGTGGATGTCCGCCTGTACACCGTCATCTACAAGGCCATTGAGGATATGGAGCTGGCCATGAAGGGCCTGCTCGCCCCCGAGTTCAAGGAGGTCATCCTGGGCCATGCCGAGGTGCGTGCGGTCATGAAGATCACCG
>CALDPI010000142.1 GCA_937912045.1 uncultured Clostridia bacterium | reverse complement strand
GCCTGTCAGCAGAAGCGGCGCGGTCAAGATGACCCAGCGGGAGCGTAAAGAGCTTATTGCCAAGCTGGAGGAAAAGATGCTCGCGGCCGGGGCGGAGATTTTATACTGCACGCAGTTTTCACGCACCCTGGTTGAAGGCAACCGCGTTGTCGGTGTTGTGGCCGAAAATATTGAGGGACGCTTTGCGGTCCTTGCCGATACGGTAATTGACTGCACGGGTGACGGCAACGTTGCCGCCGACGCAGGTTGCGAATTCCTGCTGGGTGAAAACGGCGACTATAAAGAATGCCAGGCCATGACGCTTATGTTCTTGGTGGGCAACATTCCGCACAGGTACCGCAAGGGACTGATGATTTATAAAAAATTTCAGCGTGTTTACGATAAGGCGGGAAAGAAAATCCCGTTCACCGTACCCTACCTCATTCCTATTCCCCATTCGCGCTTTGGTGTTGTACAGTTCACGCACATGTATGAACACAACCCGCTTTCTGCCGCCGATTTGACACGCGCAAACATCGAGGGCAGACGTCAGATGCTCGACGTTTACGGATTTCTTAAAAAATATGACAGGTCGTTAAGACGGCTCGACCTTATTTCTTCTGCCCCTGTGCTTGGCGTGCGTGAGTCAAGACGCATTGTGGGTGAGCACACCGTGACGGTTGATGATATTTTAAACGGCACACAATTCCCCGATGCCGTCTGCAAGGTTGCCTTCAATGTGGACATTCACACCAAGAGCAACAACGGACAGAAGTGCTTTAAGGTAAAGCCATATCAAATTCCGCTGCGCGCGCTCATTCCAAAAGGCTTTGACGGACTTTTGGTTGCGGGCCGCTGCATCTCGGGCGAGCGTGAAGCAATGGCTTCCTACCGCGTGACAGGCAACTGTATGCAAATGGGCGAGTTTGCCGCACGCGCCCTTGCCAAAGCAAAGTCCGAAGGCACAGTTATCAGAAATGTTAAATTTGATTTTAGCGAGTTGTTATAATAATATACCCCCCAATACCAAATCGGTATTGGGGGGCTTTTTTATGATGTTTTGTCTGCCTTTTGGGGAATCGTTTATAAAGACGTGGGTGACGGCGCCGATTAGTTTTCCGTTTTGGATTATCGGGCTGCCGGACACGAGTGTGTGGGTATTGTGCCAACAAATTTATCTTTCTACAACTTGTGAAATCAAGTTATAATCGTTTGTCAAAATTGTGTCTATACCCATTTCAACAAATTTTTTGGCTTCTTCCCTGTCATCCGACCAAAAAACATTACAAAGTATTCCGTGTGCATGAGCTTTATTGATTGAATTCTGATTAAAATATGGCTTAAACAACTGCACTTTATAGGCATTTAATGCTATTGCACGGTCAACAATGGACATTGGGTCTTTATTTCCATCCCAACCCACACAACACCGAATATCCGGTGCATATTCCATAACTTGCCGAATTATTTCATCGTTAGTAGTCATAAAATATGCGTGATTTTGTGCATCGTATTTACGGATTAGCCCAACTATTTCTTCAATCATAGGATTATCAAAATTAACATCCCAAATCTTTACGTGGATGTTCATAATTACCCGACCCGCAAATTTTTGTAGTATTTCTTCAAAGGTAGGGATTTTCAGCCCCTTGAATTTTTCGCCGTGCTTTACACCGAAATCATACTTTAAAAGTTCTTCATAAGTGTGCTCATATATCTTTCCGTGACCGTTGCTTACGCGGTCAAGTGTGTCGTCGTGACAAGATACAAGAACACCGTCTTTTGTCGACCAAATATCAAACTCTATCTCCTCTGCGCCCAAGGCCACCGCCGCACCAAAGAGCAGGGAGGAGGCCGTAATTCCCAGGGGCCGCCACCGACCGAAGGACACCGCCGCCAGGGCGATGTATCCGGCACCGTTGATGGTGTTGGAGGTAAACTGGATGGTCTGGGTAAACACCAGGCAGCCGCCGGCCAGTCCCGCCAGAAAGCCGGAGGCCAGCACCGCAATGTAGCGGATCCGCAGCACCTTGATTCCCACGGAGGCGGCGGCACCGGGATTCTCACCGCAGGCACGCAGTCGCAATCCAAAGGGAAGTCGGTACAGAATGAACCAGGTTCCCAGAATCACCACCAGGGCAATGAGGGCCGTGGGGTAGATTCCGAAGGGACCGGGCATCATGCCGTTCTGGAAGGGTGCGGTCCTGTCCATGGAGAACAGGATTTGAGCCGCAAAGATGGTGACACCATTGGCCAAAAGGTTTATTCCCGTGCCGGAAACCGTTTGGTCCGCATTCAAGGTGATGGCGGCAAAGGCATGGATCAGAGAAAAGGCCATGCCCAGCACTGCTCCCACCAGCAGGCCGAGCCAGATGGAGCCAGGCATGGTAGTCTCCAACAGCACGTGGGTAGCGGCGGCGGAAAATGCTCCGATGGCCATCAGCCCCTCCAGAGCGATAT
>CALDPI010000141.1 GCA_937912045.1 uncultured Clostridia bacterium | reverse complement strand
TCTTATATTTTTTGGGAGAAAGAGGAAGAACCTCCGCATCATTCTTCAAAAGAACGATACCATCAGCCGCTGCCCCTCTTGCAAAATCCATTTTTCTTCTCCTTCTTACAAAAAATCCCACCGAAAACGGCAGGACGGGCATACAAAAACAGGACACAGCCTATAGCCGCATCAATCTTCCATATTCACCAAAATCTTGCCGACCTCTCTGGACCGTCTATTAAAGATTTATTTCTAAGAGATTATATCATAATATATATATATTGTCAATAAATTTAAATATAAAAAAGCAGATGCGGCGCATCTGCTTTTTTATTTAATCTGTCCAATATTCTGTATTGGTAAGTGTGACTGCTGCGAGGTAGTCGTCCACAAAGAAAAAGTCAAGACGGATTTTGTCAAAGCTTGCGGAAAGCATTTTGCAATTATCCGAGACGCCGGGCAGGAAATATTGCTGCTCCGCGGTTGCGGTGCTCTCGGTATATTCCGCCTTAAGAAGTTCTGTGACGTCACTTTTGGTTGTCGTGTTGCAAAGCTCAAGCCCGAACGCGTTGCCGCCTGTGACGGCTATGACCGACACACCCTTATCTTTGTGCGCCTTTTCGTAATAATACGACGCATTGAGCGTGACCATACAAACCGCGGTGTTGCCCTCAACCTCGGACAGCATAACCTTTGTTTCGTCGGCATCCTCATAGTCGGGCGGATAAAGCTCTTTAACCGTTTCAATCGCGGTGCCGAGCTTAACCTCAAGCTCGGGTATTTCGCCGTTTGCGGCATATGAATCCAGTGTGGCGTTTGTTTTGTCCTTTTTTTCACCGCTGTCGCCGCAGGCACAAAGGGTGAAAACAAATATAAACGCTAATAAAAGTGAAAATATTTTTTTCATTACTTCGCATCCCCCGTTTTTGATTTTTCGTGAAGCAGAGCATGGCGCAAATCCCACAGCTTTTGTGAAAGGTCAACGTAATAATTATGCGGCTTTTCGAAACGCTTTACCTCATCCCACAGGTTTTCAATCTGCTGCTTGCAGTACTCTCTGATTTCGCTGACCGCAGGGCTTTTGTAAACCTGTTTGCCGTTTTCCATAATCTTGACCTGAAGCTTCTTTGCGGTGAAATTTTCGACCGTTTTGCGCTTCCAGGTGTGGACGGGGTCGAAAATTTCATACGGCTTTGTGTCGTCAATTTTCTCGTCACCGAGGGTGATAACGTCGGCAATGGCCTTGCCCGTTTCATTATCGTAAAGGCGCCACGGAATTTTGACACCGGGTATTGTGATTTTGGCTATGTTTTCGCTGACCTTGATTTTGGGTATAATGACTCCGTCCTTTTCGACCGCGGCAAGCTTATAAACACCGCCGAAGACTGCCTCGCTAGAGGCGGTTATGAGGCGCTCGCCCACGCCGAAGCTGTCGGCACAGGCGCCCTGGACGAGCATATCACGGATGAGATACTCATCAAGAGAGTTTGAAACAACAATTTTACAATCGGGATAGCCCGCATCGTCCAGCATTTTCCTGCATTTTTTGGTAAGATATGTGATATCACCGCTGTCAATGCGGATACCCTTTGGCCTTGCGCCGAGCGGTTTTAAGACCTCGTCAAACACCTTAATAGCGTTAGGAACACCAGATTTCAAAACGTTATACGTATCAACCAGCAGAACGCAGGAATTTGGATATTTTTCGGCATATGCCTTGAAGGCAAGATACTCACTGTCAAAAAGCTGAACCCAGCTGTGCGCCATTGTTCCGAGAGCGGGAACCCCGAACATCTCGTCTGAGATTGTGCATGCAGTGCCTGCGCAGCCGCCGATATAAGCCGCTCTTGCGCCGTAGATTGCGCCGTCAGCACCCTGAGCACGTCTTGAACCGAATTCCATAACCGTTTTGTCGCCTGCGGCACGGCAGATTCGGTTTGCCTTTGTTGCGATCAAGCTCTGGTGATTGACGCAAAGAAGCGCAAATGTCTCAATAAGCTGTGCTTCAATGGCAGGCGCGCGCACACCGACCATCGGCTCACGCGGGAAAACGGGCGTGCCCTCGGGAATCGCGTAGATGTCTCCCGTAAAACGGAAATTGCGCAGAT